>JBCDEN010000440.1:0-4268 GCA_039179715.1 Pseudomonadota bacterium | reverse complement strand
AATCTCGATCCGCAATGGACTGAAATCATTTTCGATTTTCAGGACAGGCTGATGATTGGCAGCGACACGTGGGTCAACAGCCAGTGGGACAGCTATTCCGAGATCATGACGATGAACAGGCTCTGGCTATCGAAACTGCCGCGCGACGTCGCGGAGAAGATCGCCTATAAAAACGCCGAGCGCTATTTCGGCCGCAAAATCTCCCTTGATCAGATCGGCACCAAATAGGCGCTTTCAGATACGCATGCGGCGGCGCTGAATTCAGCCCGGCCAGACCAGATGAAGGCCGGCGACACCTTCACCCCCGGTCAAAACACGGGCTCCAGTCACCTTGGTCTTGCCGGTTGCGACGAGTTCAAGCGCCTTCGGATAGATCTGGTGTTCAACCTCCAGAACGCGCGCTGCCAGCGTGTCGGGCGTGTCGTGGTCGAGCACCGGCACCGCACCCTGGACAATAATAGGCCCGTCATCCATTTCCGCCGAAACGAAATGCACCGTGGCCCCGTGCAGCTTTACGCCTTCGTCCAGGGCGCGTTCGTGGGTCGCCAGGCCCTTGAAGGAGGGCAGGAGCGCCGGGTGGATGTTGATCATGCGGCCCGACCAGGCATTCACCAGGAAAGGTGTCAGGATGCGCATGAAGCCCGCGAGCGCGACAAGCTCGATCCGGTGCTCTTTGAGCACGGCGTCGACAGCCTTCTCGAATGCCTCGCGGTCTCCGGCAAAGCCGGTGTGGTCGACCACTGCGGTCGGAATTCCGAACTCCGCCGCCCGCTCCAGGCCCTTTGCATCGGGCCGGTTTGAAACGACAAGCGCGATTTCAGCCGGGTAGGAAGGGGACATGGCCGCGGAAATCAGCGCGCCCATGTTCGAACCGCGACCGGAAATGAGAACGGCTGTGCGCTTGCGGCTCATCCGGCAAATCCGAGACTGTTTTCGAAGAGAACGGGCGCATCTCCGGCGGTTTCGATCGCACCGATGATCGCGACGGCCTCGCCATTGTCGCGCAAGACGCCGGCAACGGCGTCCGCTTCATCGCGTGATACCGCAATCACCATGCCGACACCGCAGTTGAATGTGCGCAGCATTTCGGTTTCGGCGACACCGCCGGTCTGAGCGAGCCAGGAGAAAACCGCAGGCGGATCGATCGTTGACAGGTCAATGCGGGCCGAGCAATGACCGGGCAGCACACGCGGCAGGTTTTCCGGCAGGCCGCCGCCTGTGATATGCGCCAGCGCCTTGATGCCTCCTGTTTCCTTCAGGGCCGCCAGAAGCGGTCTGACATAGATCCGTGTCGGTTCCATCAACACTTCGCCAAGAGACTTGCCCGTTTCGAAAGGTGCTTGGTCTGACCAGGAGAGCCCGGCAAGCTCCATGATCTTGCGCACCATGGAATACCCGTTCGAGTGCACACCGGACGATGCCAGACCCAGCAGAACATCGCCTTCCGCAACATCGCCACGCGGCAGTATCTTGCCCCGTTCAACGGCGCCGACCGAAAACCCCGCAAGATCATAGTCGCCGCCGGAATACATGCCCGGCATTTCGGCCGTTTCCCCGCCGATCAGTGCGGCACCGGCACGTTTGCAGCCGTCCGCAATGCCGGCAACAACATCGCTCGCCGTGTCGACATCAAGGGCACCGGTCGCAAAATAATCGAGAAAAAACAGGGGCTCGGCACCCTGAACCACGAGATCGTTGACGCACATGGCGACGAGATCGATACCGACCGTGCGATGCTGCCCGGTTTCGATTGCAATTTTCAGCTTCGTGCCGACACCGTCATTCGCCGCGACCAGGATCGGATCCATGAAACCCGCGCGCTTCAGGTCGAACAGCCCGCCAAATCCGCCAATGTCGCTGTCCGCGCCCGGACGAGATGTCGCCTTGACCAGCGGTTTGATTCGGTCGACCAGCGCATTACCCGCATCGATGTCAACACCGGCATCGGCGTAGGTCAGGCCATTGCTTCCTTCGGCTTTGGACGGGCTCATGGCTGCTCCAGACGTTCGTTTGCGGGTTTGGCGGCGTATGACCTTGTGTTGTCACTGCCGCGCATACAGCCTTGCGCCGTTTTTCTCAAGAGCCGTGCCGCTTGTTCACTTGCAAATCCACCTCTTGACCGGGGATTGTCGGACAACCTATGAGCAATGCGCGGGCAAAATGCATATGTTGTGATGTATAGTACCGCTGATCTTGCGAGACCCGTTGCCGGTCTTCATCCGGAGGAACATTTATGACTTTGCGCCGTCAGGTTCAGTTCTGGTTGCTTTCCCTGGCCGTTTTCTGCGTCTTTCTTTACGTATTTTCCAGCGTGCTCCTGCCTTTTGTCGCCGGAATGGCCGTTGCCTACCTGCTTGACCCCGTGTGTGACCGTCTTGAGCGGCTGGGAATGGACCGGCTCTGGGCAACCCTGACGATCCTTTTTTCCTTCATTCTTGTGCTGGTTCTGTTTTTCGTTCTTCTGTTACCGGTGCTCGGCAGTCAGCTGGCCTCGTTTCTGGAAAACTTTCCAGATCTCGTGCGCCGCTTGCAGGCTCTTCTACAGCAGTATTTTCCCGCCAATCTGGCGAGCCTCGCCGGCTTGTCGCCGGAAGATCTGCAGTCTTCGATGACCGATCTTATCGGGCAGGGGGCGTCCTTCGTCGGCAAGCTGGCACAGTCCATCTGGAGCGGCGGGCAGGCGCTGCTCTCCATCCTGTCACTGTTCGTGATTACGCCGGTGGTCGCGTTCTATCTGCTTCTCGACTGGGACCACATGGTCGAGCGGATCGACAGCTGGATCCCGCGCGACCATCTGGAGGAAATCCGCGGCCTCGCCAGAGAGATGGACGAAGCTGTGGCTGGCTTCGTTCGCGGTCAGGTGTCGGTTTGCGTCATTCTGGGCTTCTTCTATGCGGTTTCGCTTGCGCTTGTCGGACTGAATTTCGGGCTGCTGATCGGTATGGTGGCTGGACTGGTCAGCTTCATTCCGTTCGTCGGCGCAGCCCTCGGTTTCGTGCTGTCTATTGGTGTCGCGCTTGTTCAGTTCTGGCCCGAGTGGCCCTGGATCCTCGTGGTTGGCGCCGTGTTCGCGGTCGGCCAGTTCCTTGAAGGAAACATTCTGCAACCGAAGCTGGTTGGCGAAAGCACCGGCCTTCACCCGGTGACGCTGATGTTTGCGCTGTTTGCCTTCGGATTCCTGTTCGGCTTCGTGGGCATGCTGATCGCCGTGCCGGCCGCTGCGATTATCGGGGTGCTTGCGCGCTTCGCGCTGAGGCAGTACCTAGCAAGCCCGGTCTACAAGGGTGTTGCCCCTTCTTCGACCGCGCGAGAAGAGTAAGTGACGGGATAATGGCGGAACCACCGCGCCAGTTGCCTTTGGAGTTGCCGCACGAGGCCGCCCTCGGACGCGATGACTACCTCGTCGGCGCGTCCAACAAGGCCGCATATGAGTTGCTTGAAAGGTGGCCGGACTGGCCGTCGCCGGTCGTCGTGCTCGCTGGCCCCGTCGGATCCGGCAAAACCCACCTTGTGCAGGCTTTTCAGGACGAAAGCGCCGCCTGTGTCGTCGCGGCTCCCGATCTTGCCGAGCACATGGTCGATGGATTGGCTGCTGCGCCTGCGGCCGTTGTCGAAAATGCGCATCTGGGCGTCGGCGACACGGCGCTGTTTCATCTCCTCAACGCCTCGCGGCAGGCCGGCAAGACCGTTCTGATCACCAGCCGCACATGGCCGGCGAGCTGGAAGCTTTCTCTGCCCGATCTGATGTCCCGTCTGCGAGCGGCCACACCGGTTGAAATCCTCGAACCCGACGATGATCTTTTGCGCAGGGTGCTCGTGAAACTCTTTGCCGACCGGCAGATATCGGTGGACATCGGGGTCGTCGACTACCTCGTGGTCCGCATGGAACGGTCCCTGGATGTTGCCATGCGCGCCGTTGAGGCGATCGATCAGGAAGCACTGGCCGGACGTGTCAAGATAACCAAGCCGCTTGCCGGACGTGTTCTTGAAGATGTGCATAAAGGGCGTTGAAGCCGCGTGTTGCGACATTGGTTTGATTTGCCTGCCGCGCTCACCGTGTTACTGACATCTCAAGGGTTCACGGCAAGGGTCACCAAAGCCTGTATCTGAAGGGAAGCACCATGAATGAGACGAACGACCTTTCAGATGTTTTCACGGCGTCTTCCGACCTGCGCGGCGAAGACCGGGAGCCCTTGGCCGAAGTCGTGAATACCCCCGATCGGTACATGAACCGGGAATTGTCCTGGCTGCAGTTCAACCTGCGCGTT
>JBCDEN010000374.1:0-4842 GCA_039179715.1 Pseudomonadota bacterium | reverse complement strand
GGTCGCCTTCACGAGCGCATCGTTCTTCTCGCGTTCCGCTTCGGCAAGACCGGCGAGACGCCGCATGGCGCGCTGCCGCTGCAACGACAATACGAAGGTCAGGGCAAGCGCTGCCGCAAATGCGATCGCGAGCATGAAGATCAGGTTGTCGATAGATGTGAACCCGGTGCCATAAAGCGCACTTGCCGGGATGATGACTTCCTGGAGCCCCCTGACATCACCGACCTCCCACACGGTTTTGGGCGATTCGGGATGTGTGTTGTGGCAGGCAACGCAGCTTTCCTCCATGCGCACCGCCGACGCGCTGCGGAAGAAGGTTCCGTCCTCACGCTGCTCAAGGCGCTGAAACGGCTTGTCGGGATCCCTTTCGATCGCCGTCAGGGCCGCGGTTTCAAAATTGTCGAGCTGCCGATTCTCGCGCCAGGGCCAGGGATGCGTAGACAGCATTCGGATCGCGCTGCTGGCTCCCTGTGCCTTCAGTTCGTCTTCGAGCGCCAAGGTCATCGACACCGGCGCGGGAATTGTCAGATCCTTGTCGTGATAGTCATGGCTGATCGAGACATCCTGTGAGGAATAGAGCTTGTCCACGACCTCTCGGGAATAGAATGACCGCGCGGCCGTCAGCAGTTCCGACTGCGCACGTGCTGCAGCAGACAGGTCAGCGGTTCTCGCCTTTTGCCCAAAATCGACGGCGATCACGTAAGCAGCGATGGCCGAAGCCGAAATGAAGACCAGGACCAGCCAGAATGTGGCATCGAATGTCAGCTCCTGGATCCACTTGCGCATTTTTTGTCCCCTCGGTTCCCCTTTGCCGGACCCGCCCCCTTGCGTAAGCACTTTGTTGTATCTTCCCCCATGGGTTATGAATTTTCGATTTAACGTAACGGACGACTTGCCGCCGGGGCCTTCAGTTTCCCGGGAGTTCCGCCGATATCCTGAAAAACGGATTGTCGTTCATGAAGCCCTGTACGCTCGCGTAGGAAAGCGCATGCTCCTGCGTGCAGGCCACCTCGCAGCTGTAGACATCGATCGTCAGCTGAAATGCGTCGGAAGCGTCAAAAAGCTGCGCATAGGCATAAAGTGTGTCTGCGGACGTTTGTCCCGGAACAGGCGCTGAATAGGCGTC
Source organism: Pseudomonadota bacterium (assembly GCA_039179715.1). GTDB lineage: Bacteria > Pseudomonadota > Alphaproteobacteria > Rhizobiales > Stappiaceae > Roseibium. Next base: position 3,716 of record JBCDEN010000374.1, on the reverse strand, counting down.
CTTTAACATCTGCGACGCGTATAGGCTCCAGCCGCTGGCCGGGAACCAGCGTTCTCCCCCCGGTCCTTCGCCGTCCAGATCACGCGGTGTCTCGGTGCCGAAGGCAAGCAGGAAGTCCAGCCGCTCCTGAACTGCGCCGGCGATCTCGTCAGCCGCTCCGGCTGCGAAATCACCGAGTGTCAAAAGGGTGATGCCCGCGTGGCCCGTGTCTTCATATCTTTGACCGGTGAGCTCTTCCGGTGTCAGACCCTTTTCCAGATAGTAGCCTTCCGGCCAATAGCGCCAGAGGCCGCCATTTTCATCCCGTTCCCATTCGGACAGGAAAATCCGGACCATGTTTCCGGCGCGTTGCCGCAACTCGGGTTCGGCCAACGTGTCCAGGACGGCTGCGAAGGCGATCTGCCAGTTCCAGGGCGCAAGCTTGCCGGCAAAGCGAAAGTCGATTTCGCCGTTGATCCGGTAAAGACCTCGATCGGCATCGAAATCACGCTCATAGGCCCGGACAAGACAGGTATTCGTATTGGCGATTTCCGTTGCAAGTTTCTTCGGACACATCTGGCCAAGTCTCTCGCAGGTTTGCGTCAGCGCGTTTGCGATCATCGCCTGGTTGATCATGAGCGAGAGCCGTTCGCCGGGATCGCTCCCGTAAATCGTCGAACTCCATCCGCATTGCGGCCCCTCGGGCACCGCGCGGTGGTGCAGCGCGTCGTTTGCAGCAAGGGTCAGGCGTATCGATTTCAACGCCATGCGGGCAAAGACCTCAGCCCCGGTCTTTTCATAAAGGGTGGTCAGCGCGCGCAGCCGGTAACTCTGGTTCCAGCTCTGCAGTCCTTCGGCGTCGGAAGAGCACGCCCGGACTTCACCGGTCTGAGACATGAGGAGGCCCGAGGCTGCATAAAAGAACCGAATGGCCGCAGGTGTGCCTGACACGTCCATCACGGTTTGACCGCCCGAAAGGTCGACCGATTTCGGAAACCGGGTGAAGTCCGCAGAGACGGAGGATAGCAGCGGCGCACCGATGGCACCGGTCTTGAGATCGATCTTGTAGATGCCGCTGCCACTCCCCTCGCCGCAATCAAGCTGGGCCCAGAGCGTGTCGCCCGCGATCCTGAGCCGTCCGGGCGCGCAATCGCCGAAATCGACGAGCGTGCGGGCCTCTGACAGGATCCCGCCATCCTCCGTTCGCCGATACGTGTTGAGATGCCACGGACCCGTCGCCTTTCTTTCCAGAAGAAGAACGGCATCGGTCGTATATCGAAGCAGCTTCGCGGCAGTATCGCGTTTCCAGCTCAGCGCAATCCGTCCGTCCTGCAGGAGTTCGGTCTGTTTGTCTCCGGTTTTCCAGGTGCGCAGGGCAGCCAGGGAGCCGTCCCTTGCAAGCCTCAACGCCCCCATGCGGGCGCGGCCGGAAGTTGCCGCGACCCAATCCTGATGGATCCCGTTCACCGTGACGGCCGGAAAGTCGTCACCCGGATCGCGCCGGACCACCAATTTGTGAGGACCTGCCCGGGAGACCGTTTCCAGGCAGAGCCCGCGTTCTCCGGCTCGCGAGACGATGCCTGTCTCAAGATCGACCGATATCTTCTGGACCGGCAGGATAAGCTGACTGCCGGGTGTTTCCGCCCCCGCTGCCTGGATGCCCGGGGCACACAGGACAGCGGAGAGCCCAAGTATCTGAAACAGATGTCGCATTTCGACCTGCCGGCTAGAAGTTGAAGTAGATGAATTCGGTCAGTTCGGCCAGGCGATAAGTCTGGATCAGGGCAACGCCGAAGAGAACGGAAACCGCTGCCGCCCAGCCTGCCGTCGGCTTCCACCGAACCGGCAGGAACCCGTCCGAACGCCTTTGCGACACGAATTTCTTCAGCCCAAGGATCGGGTTGTAGTTCTCCGTGAACTCGATCGCGTTCGGCAACAGGAAGACGATTGCTGCCAGGCAGATCATCGCCGCCCAGACCGGAGCCGTTCCGGTGACCATCGCAGCCCAGAGCTTGGGCTCGTAGACTGTCGCGAGGCCGGTCATGCCGAGAATGATGTTGTTGGCACCTTCAAAGCTCTCCGCGCGGAAATAGACCCAGGCAACCACGACGGCCAGCAAAGTGATGCCGCGGGAGAGGACGTTTCCGACCGGCTTCGGCAGGATCGACGGGATGTAGCCCGCGGAGACCAGAGCCGACCAGCCATGGTTGATCGCAAGATACGCACCATGCAGGCCGCCCCAGAAAACGAAGGTCCAGCTGGCACCGTGCCACAGGCCGCCGAGCAGCATGGTGATCATCAGGTTGGAATAGCGGCGGACAGGACCGCTGCGGTTGCCGCCAAGCGGGATATAGAGATAGTCCCGCAGGAAATGCGACAGGGTGATGTGCCAGCGGCGCCAGAAATCGGAAATGCTGGTGGCCTTGTAGGGTGAATTGAAGTTCACCGGCAGGCGGATGCCAAACAGGCGTGCGAGCCCGAGTGCCATGTCGCAATAACCGGAGAAGTCGAAATACAGCTGGAACGTATAGGCAAGCGCGCCGATCCAGGCTGCCTCGAACGGAACACCCGACGTGGTTTCGGCCATGTTGAAGACAGAGTTCGCGTAAGGTGCGATGCCGTCTGCAAGCACGATCTTCTTGAAAAGACCGATCGCGAACAGGGTGCTGCCAACCGCAAGATTCAGGACCAGCTTGTTCCTGAAGACTGGCAGTTTAAACTGCGGAATGGTCTCTTTCTGCATCACGATCGGACCTGCGATCAGCTGCGGGAAAAACACGACGAACAGCATGTAGCGCGGGAAACCGCACTCCGTGACGTCACCTTTGTAGGTGTCGATCAGGAAGGAGATCTGCTGGAACGTGAAGAACGAAATCGCCAGGGGCAACACGAGGTGCAGAAGCGGGATGTCCGCCCCGGCGATGAGGTTCGCGTTGCCGATGAAGAAGTCGGCATACTTGAAAACCGCGATCAGCCCGAGGTTGAAGACAATGCCACTGACCAGGATGAACTTGTCCTTCACGGCGCGCAGAACGCGGTGAAAACCGTAGTTGATGACAACCGAGCCCAGAAGCAGCGGCAGGTAGACCGGCGTCCACCAGCCATAAAAGGCCAGCGAGGCGAGGATGAGCCACCAGATGATCCCGTTTTCCCAGCGATAGTGCCGCAGGATCAGGTATCCCAGAAGAACCGGGGGCAGGAACAGGTAGATAAATTCCAATGAACTGAAGACCATGACTCAGCCCTCCTTCTTTTCGGCAACGGGTTGAACGGATTTCTCGATGATCGTCAGGTTTGCCTCGTCTTCGCGAAGCAGTTCCTTCAGCAGGCTTGTGCTGCCCTGGTGACCGCGGTCAGCGCCTTTCTGGGCAAGTTCGATTGCTTTCTGGCGATCCTGGAGCACGAGGCTGCCCTTGGCGAAGAGCCGCGCGAGTTCCTGCATCGCACCGGGATGACCGACAGCGACACCGCGCTCGAGCAGTTCGACCGCCGCTTCGGGTTCAAGCCCGTGTCCTTTCTTGAGGTGCAGGCGGGCGAGCGCGGTCAGCGCACCGCCATGTTCGGCGGTCGCGGCAAGGCGCAGCCACTTCAGGGCTTCCCCCGTGGTGTTCTCGTCCGGAGAACCGGTCAGGAGCATCAGCGCGAGATCATGCATCGCCCCGGCGTCTCCAAGGTTCGCCGAACGCAGGAACCAGTCCTGTGCAAGGGACCGGTCCCTGGCCATGAATTCGCCGTCC
>JBCDEN010000132.1:0-8036 GCA_039179715.1 Pseudomonadota bacterium | reverse complement strand
GACGGACCTCCGCCTTGCGGATAGAACGCCTCGACCGTGTCGAAGACCTGGAAGGAGCGGATGAAGGAAATCGTGACGACAAAGACGGTCGTCGGGCCGAGCATGGGCCAGGTGACCAGCCGGAACCGGTCCCAGGCCGTCTCGGCCCCGTCCATCTCGGCAGCGTGATAAAGTTCGCGCGGCACGCTTGTCAGCCCGGCAAGGTAGAGCACCATGTTGAAGCCGAAGCCCTGCCACACACCGATAAAGGCCACGGTCCAGATCGCGTAGTCGCGATCGGTCAGCCAGAGCGGGAAGCCGCGCTCGCACCCCCTGGCATACCAGGGCCAGGCCTCTAGAAACGAGCCACAGCCGCGCTCCAGCGTGGAGTTGACGATGCCGATCGTTGGATGGAAGGCGAACTCCCAGACGATGGCCATGGCGATCAGTGCCGCCATGACGGGCAGAAAATAAATCGTCTTGTAAAGGTCTGCGAACCGCCGGGTGGAATTGATCAGGAGCGCTGCGCCAAGACCAAGCCCGACGGAAAGCGGCACGACGACGAAGACATAGCGGAAGGTCGCACCGAACATCTTTTCGTAGGTCGAGCGGGTGAAGATCTTTTCGTAGTTTTCCAGGCCGACAAATTCAGCACCCGGATTCCCGAGGCTGTAACTGGTAAAACTGAGTGCACCCGCAATGGCGATCGGCATCAGCAGGATAACAACCATCAGAAACAGGGCGGGGCCGACAAACCACCAGTGCGCCTTGGTGGTCTGCATCACGCCACCTCGGCAACATTGCCGGTGCCGGCGGTCTTCAGATCGAGCCTCTTGCCGTCCTTGCCGAATACCAGCGCCTGGCCATGCTCGCGGACGACATGAACCGTCTGACCGAAGGAAACCCCCTGCCCCTCATGCGGCGACACCCGCACAACCAGCCTGTGCGATCCGCTCAGAACCGACACATGCAGGTAGACATCTGCGCCCAGGTTTTCCTTGTGCACCACCTGTCCGGAAAGCGCTTCAGGCGTTCCCTTTTTGCAAAGCGACAGATGCTCCGGGCGCAGACCGATCGAAACCGTTCCGACAACACCCTTCGTTGCCGCGCGCGACAGCACGATCTCGCCGCAGCGCGCGTGTCCGTTGTTGTCGAGAGAACCGGGCAGAAGATTGATTTTCGGCGCGCCGACAAACTCGGCGACCCGGATATCCTGCGGGTCGTTGTAGACGTCATGCGGCGCACCAAGCTGGAGAATTTCACCATCCATCATGACAGCCATCCTGTCCGACATGGTCAGTGCTTCCGCCTGGTCGTGGGTCACGTAGACGAATGTCGTCATCAATGACCGGTGCAGTTCGGCAAGCTCGGAACGCATGTGAATGCGCAGGGCGGCGTCGAGGTTGGAAAGAGGCTCGTCCATCAGGAACGCCACCGGCTTGCGGACCATGGCCCGGCCGAGCGCCGCCCTTTGCCGCTGTCCGCCCGACAACTGGCCGGGTTTGCGATCCAGCAGGTGATCGATCTGCAGGATCTCCGCCGTTTCGCGAACCTGTTCGACAATTGACTTGTATTGAGCGCGCGCGAGCAAGGGCCCCAAAAGCGGCAAACGCCCGGCAAGCGAGAGGTCCCTCAGCTTCAGCGGCGTCATCATGTTCTGGAGAACGCTCAGGTGCGGATAAAGTGCGTAGGACTGAAACACCATGGCGAGGTTCCGCTTGGCCGGGCGCACGCCATTCACGGTCTGACCGCCAATTACGACCTCTCCGGACGAGGGAGTTTCCAGTCCGGCAAGAATGCGCAGAAGGGTCGATTTTCCGCAGCCGGACGGGCCAACCAGCGTCAGGAACTCGCCATCAGCAATATCGAGATTGATCCCATTGAGAACCGGCGTGGTTCCAAAATTCTTTTCAATCGCCGACAAGGATATCGCTGTCATGTGCCGCTCCCGGTTTCAAGGGCAACCTAGTCAGGCTGATTGAACCGGATGTGACGTAATATTAGTGTTGCTAATAGCACCTAAGGTTTGGCAGCGCTGGTAACACGGAACTGTCATGAACGCCCCGCCAAGCCCCTATCAGATCAAGGCCTTCACGCATGTTGCGCGGGAAGGAAGCTTCTCGCTGGCAGCAAAAGTCCTCGGCGTCACGCAGTCCTCCGTTACGCAACATGTCGGCAAACTCGAAACGGTGATGGGAACCCAGCTTTTCATTCGCCGCCGCGGTGCGCTGGAACTGACCCGGGCAGGCAAGGAGCTCTTCGCCATTTCCGATCGCCTGACAACTCTGGAACAGCTGGTCAACGAAAAGATCAGTGATTTCAGCGCGCTCACCGACGGGCACATCAAGCTGATCGCGAACGCGCCACGTCCCGCCATGCCGATCATCGCCGAATACGGAAAGCGTTACCCGCAAGTCCAGATCGACTTTACTCTCTATGACTGGACGTCGGCGATGTCACTTCTGACCGACCGGCAGGCCGACATGGCGATCATCACCGATCCTCCGCAAAGCGCCAGCCTGGTCTCGCATGAACTCCGGCGCTCCAGGTACATGGCCTACATGCGGCGCGATCATGCGCTGGCGAACAGGGACGTCGTGTCGCTCAAGGAATTGCAAAGGGAGACGCTGGTCCTGCCCGGCGACGGCTCGCTCACCCAGAGGGTCGCCAACGCCAAGATCCGCAAGCACGGCCTGGCATTTTCACGCGTATTGAAAACGACCACGTTCCCGATGGTCAAGGAGGCTTTGCTGCACAATCTGGGTGTTGGGCTTCTCTTGGAGAACAGTCTGTATCCGTCGCAGAACCTTGTCGCGATACCGGTTGTGGAGATGCAGGAAACCTACCGCGATTGTGTCGTCATACCGAAGGACAAGAACGACCTGCGCCTGATCAAGAGTTTTCTGGGTGTGTGTATTGAACTGGTTTTGTCGGAAGAAGGACGCACCGGATGAGATTCAATATCGTCAAGCAGACACGGCGGCGCGCACATCACGCGGCGAGCGTGAGCGCGCCGCGTGAGCGCAGTGTTGCAACGGACGTGTCGCCGAAGCCGCGGATATCGACCATCCGGGGGTCGGCCGCCACGAGCCCGTCCGGGCCGTCCGCACAGAATTCGGACGTGGCCGTCACTTCCATCGGATTGGACAGGGCCTGCAGCCGGGATGCCAGGTTCACGGCGGGACCGAAAACGTCGTAGACGTATTTCTGCACACCCACCACGGATCCAACAACCGAGCCGGATGCGACGCCGATCCGGGCCTGCCATTTGTGTGGATGGCTCTGGTTCCGCCGTTCCAGGTAGCGGATCATCTTGAACGCGCACTGGGTAACCGCAGAGGCATGGTCAGGGTCGGGTGTCGGCAGGCCGGCAACGGCAAGATAGGCATCGCCAATCGTCTTGATCCGCTCGCAGCCATGCATCTCCGCGATGCGGTCAAAGGCCGTGAAGATGTCGTTCAGCTCCGTGACCGTAACGGTCGGATCGGCAGCCGCAGCCATCTGCGTAAAACCGACGAAGTCCAGCATCAGAACGGATACCGGCTCGTAGAGTTTCGGCGTGACCGTTCCAAAAGCCGTATACTCCTCGTAGACAGAGCGCGGCATGACATTGAGCAGCAGCTTCTCGACGCGGTTCTTCTCCAGCTCAAGTTCACGCGCCTTGCGCTCGGCAATGCGTGCATAGCTGTCGATCATGGCTTCGGTCTCGCGCAGGCGCGAAATGTTCTGGCACTCCACAACGAGTATCTTCCTGCCGTCACTTTCGGCATGCCGGATCACCGTCTCGATGGTCAGCAGCCGGCGCCTGCGTTTCAACGCAACATCGAGCTTGACCGCCTCCTGATCCGAAAGGCGCTCCTGCAGTTCTTCGCGCGTCACGTTGGCAAATGCGCCATCCAGCGTTGCGTTCTCTTCGACACCGAACCAGTCGGCAAAGGCCGGGTTCCGGTAACGGATCGACAGATCCTCCGGATCCGCCAGCGCAACACCGACCCCGATGTTGGACAGCATGCGCATGCTGATCGTATCGATATTCATGCTGCCCTGCTCCTGCGAACAATAACCGAACGCCGCGCTTCAACCGCCGCGATCGCCTTGACCCGATCCTGCTTCTCGAAGCCCGCGTCGGTCAGCGTTTCATTCAGGATCAGCGCAATCTCGTCGAAATGGTGGTGCTCGACTTCCAGATGCGCATGCGCCATTGCCAGGCGCGCATCCGAAATCTCGACAGGACCTCCAAGCAGGCCGGCGATCATCTTGGTCTGGTGATCGATCAGCCGGGCCATGTTGACGTCTTCAAAGAAATGGCCGACGACATCACTGTCGAGGGCGCGTTCGTAGAATTCTGTCACGACCTGGCGCACGCCTGGAAAACCACCGTATTTTTCGTAAAGGGTCTGCTTGTTGCCCATCATCTGATTGCTCCGTTCTTGGGTGTCTGCGCGTGAGCAGAGGGGAGACGCGCGGGCTTGAAAGCGCCCGCGCATTCTGAGGCTTTTCGATCCGTCAGATGTCAGCTTTTCCGGATGACGATTTCCGCATATTCGGCCGGGACAATCATCGCCCGCTCACCGCCGATCGAGGCCGCCTCTGCAACCGCAATCAGATCGGTTTCAAGCGCCTCCGCGCCCTCTTCTCCAACGGCCTGGAATGCCTTGTTCATCGGACCGTAGATCTCGCGCCAGGTTTCGAGCCAGTCGCGGGCAGAGCGGTAGCGGAAGACGAACTTTCGCGAGGCGACGGTGATCGACGCTGCCTGAGGTGCAAAGAGTTCGCGCAAACGGTCTTCCGATGCCCATTCCAGCGGAGAACGCACACCGGCAGGGGGTGGCATGTGACGGCCGATCGTCTTGAAGACCTGACCGATGAAACCGGCCGGCGTCCAGTTCGCCATGCCGATGCGGCCACCGGGTTTCAAGACCCTTAGCATAGACTGGGCGGCGGCCTCCTGATCGGCCGTGAACATGACACCGAAGGTCGAGGTAACAACGTCGAATGTCGCGTCACCAAAAGGAAGATCTTCCGCGTCGGCTTCGCGGAAAGCGACCGCTAGGCCTTCCGCCCTGGCCCGTTCCATGCCGGCCTTCAGCCAGGCTTCGACATAGTCGGTGGATACGACATTGCAGAAACGGCGGGCTGCGGCCAGGGTTGCGTTGCCGTTACCGGCCGCGACATCCAGCACGCGTTCACCCGGCGCCAGGTCCAGTGCCTCGGCCAGCGTTTCGCCGACGATCTGAAGAGTGGTGCCGACCGCCGGGTAATCGCCGGTCGACCAGACGGTCTGCTGGCGCTGCTTGACTGCCTTGAGGTCCGGGCCTTCGAAAGATGGCTGGTTGAGTGCGTTCATCATTGTGCTCCATTCAGGTTCAAGTTGACGGAGCATTGATCGCACTGACGCAAAGCAGGTGCTTGAAGATTGCCTGAGGGGTCTGTGGGGAATATCTGAGGAGAGCCTGAAATCTCATGGATTTTGCTGTTCGGACGCCCTGCGCAAGCCGAAACGCTCAAAAAAAGTCCAGGCCGGCGGATGCCGGCCTGGATGGCATTCAAACCTGACTGCTCAACTCAGCCGCACTGCAGCGCTTCGGTGTGTTTCATATGCGCACGATTGGCTTCGATGTAGGCGATCATGCCTGCAAACACACTCGGGTGCCCGTCGAAGCCGGGCCAGGGCTTGAAGTGGGGTATGTGCAGGAACGTGGTTGCGTCGCGCTTGAGCAGATTTGCAAAGACCGAGGCGACGATGCGGCCACCGGCTCCAGTCAGCTTGCCGCCGCCATGGGTCTCGGCTTCCTGAAGCGCGTAGAACCAGAGCGGTGTTCTCGTGAAGCCTTTCGCGGCAAGCTGTTCAGGAACCGGAACGGCTGGCGTTCCGAGCCTCGCGGCAACGTGCTGCCCGCTGGCAAGCTGATAGGTATATCGATCCCTTATCATGTTGCGCAGGGCCAGGTTTTTCGCCTGGTCAACCGTCAGGCTTTCTTCGATATCCGCCAGTTCGATCCCACTGTGGACAAACGGAAGGTTTAAAAGCGGCGCCCCCATCTTGGGGCCGACCGGACGTGCCTTTTGTGACGCCGGGCCACCGTTCAGCTGGAAATACATTCCAAGTTCGATGTTGCCGTCGACCGGACGCGGCCCAAAACCCGGGAGCGCGAACAGGCCCTTGGGCTCGCCGCCTTGGTGAAGCGCGTATTTGAACTGCGTCGTTGCGTGGCCGAACCGGTAGCAGGCGCCGGAAAACTCGACCGGCATCACAGGTGCATTCCAGCCAAAGGCCTCCTCCTTCAAGGCCCAGTCCAGACATGCCTGATCGACGAAGTCCGGCAGCAATTCGTTCCAGACGACCCACTGATAGTGCAGTCGAATGAAGCGGCGCACTTCCTCGAATCCGCTCAATTTCGGATGCACATGCGCGTGCCAGATATCCTCGCTCATTCCATGATGGGCACAGGCGACGATATCGTTTGCGGTGTCGCCGTTCTCAACGTGCTTGCTCATCAGGAGGTTGTGCAGCTCAATGAAAATGCCCTGGACCTGCGCGACAATGATGTTCTCGTCGTTGCGAGGATCGCCGATCAGAGCCTTGCCGGCGCATGTTCGGGCAAGGTCCCTCGGATTGTCCTTGCGTCCGAAGACGAGAAAGTGTTCCGCATCGCCAGACCCGTAAAGATGCGGCGATGCCTCCGGCCCGGCGCCATAGACGCAGTCCAGATCCAGGCTCGGCGTTCGAATATTTGCAATCGTCGCCGGGTCGATGCGCGATCCAAGGGCGGACGTCGCGTCGAGCGTGATGTCGTGATCGACAAACTGGCCGAGGAAGGTCATGCCCGCATCGGCCGGGCCGTTCGCGATGTCCGTCGCGGCCATGTCCGATGCCAGATTGTCGAGCGCGCTAATAACGTCCTTGTGGGTGATGTTCCTGATCTTTACCGGGTTCGCCGGGAACAGACGCCCGAATGTCTGCGCGAATGGACGCGAGGGTCCTTCGCCGTGGATACAGGTTTTGACGAGTTGATCAAGGCGTGTCAGGCCGTGGTGGGTGCCGGTCATGGTGCCTCCCGCGGATTGGAAAATATAATATTTAAACGCGTAAAGGGTGCCTTCTTACTTAACGTTAAGTCAATAATAATTTTTCATAAATGGTTGCAATTCCAAATAAATATGGTTGCAAAATTTCAGAAATACGTTTTCAAACAATCGCTTTACAAATATTTATTTTTCTTATTTCTTTCTTATGAACTTCGAATTGACACGCAAATACAACCTTACATCAATTTATAGTTGATAAACATAAAAAAGGCCGCTCTTGCGGCCATAGTAACTTTGATCCTCAAGGATCGATGCGTTTTGTTTGGTTGTAACTGCGCTGTCAACGCACTGTCCTTGGGACGTTCGAATTCGGGGCAAACTCTTGGCAGCAAGTCCAGCCCCATGCTTGTTAAAGGTGTTCGCTCCCTCCCTCGGGGTATCGATGGGGCAAAGCGGGAGGGAGCGAACGGGAGTGTGCGGTCTACCAGCCTATGCCGATGTAACGGGAAGAGGCTCGGGCTTCGTCGGATATGCGGACAAGATCCACTATCGTTGCCTCTTCCTTCTTGGACCTGAGCACACTCCGGAGCTCTGGCAGTTTCTGTGTGACGACGACGACGTCGGCGTCCCGTGCTGCGTCTTCCGGGGTCTCCTGCATGAAGTCCGCAAGACCGTCGACCACGTTTTGGAGGTGCGGTGCTGCATAGCGCATGTAGTCGAACTGTTTGGTGATGTGCGGACCGGGCTGGATCGCCGGGTCGTAAGCGATGATCTCGACGCCCTCTTCCTGCAACTGCGCAATGAGCTCAAGGGCCGGGCTTTCACGCAGATCATCGGTACCGGGCTTGAACGCCACACCCAGAACGGCCACCTTTTTTGCGCCGGTTTCGCGGATCAGATCAACGGCCTGCTCGACCTGCTTTTCGTTGGACGGCGTCAGCGAGTCCATCAGCGGAGTCGTCACGCCGAGCTTTTCGGCAAGATGGTTCACCGCGCGCACTTCCTTGGGCAGGCAGGACCCGCCAAAG
>JBCDEN010000009.1:0-19233 GCA_039179715.1 Pseudomonadota bacterium | reverse complement strand
GGCACCGCGAGACGCTGCGCGTGCGAAGAATGCCGACTGAGTGAACGGCGGGACCGGTGGTTGTCAGGTGTGCAAGCAGGGAGCAAAGGGCCGATCGGGGTCTTCCCGTGTTCAGATTTGTTCGCGGCAATCGTGACCTGTTTTCTTCCTGACCAAAGCGATTGATTCCGACATCAGCGGGGAATGCGCCAGACGGTCTCTTCGCTCCCTGGGCGACGCCCTCAAACCCTTTCGGCCTCATTTATGGGTCCATCACCTAGTCCTCGATGCTCTTTACCCCCGCCACGATCAGTATGACCTTGGACACGATCAGCACGAGGATCACGGGGACATGCCAGCCGAACAGGAACGTGATCCAACTGACAAACGCGAGGCAGAAGATCATCAGTGCGATGGCGGTCACCACAAGCGTTCCGGCCTGGGTCCATTCTTTGCCGATTTGCTCTTTTTCCCTCGCGCGCCGGTGCTTGTCACTTTGCGGATAGGGAGCCCATGCCTCGAGTCTGGTCTTGGTCATTCCTTGGTGCTCTCGGCTGTCTGGGCCCTGCTTTCAACCGGACTTTTTCCGGTAAATGCCAAGGTCAATCGCTTGTGTATTCGCATGTTCTGTCTCGCGCCGATAAAATGGATGACCTCGGTTGTCAGGAGGGTGAGCGAGCAGGGTCGGTATCTGTTTCGCCGATCAAATTGCCGGGCTTGGCGCTCTTGAATTCGAAGATCATGAATCAGGCCGGATTCTTATTGAGGTTGTGTTAGGTTAAGTCTGCAATCAGAGGCGACGTTAGGTGATTTGCGCAACAAGTCACCGGATTTCCACAGGCTGGTATCTGCGCATGGGTCATCTTCCGCCTGTTCCCAGGTCAGGAGAATCCGTCGGGATTTGAACTTGCCGGCGTGGATGGACTGCAGAGCAAAAGTTAAGACGCTGCAGACCCGAACCGAACCTGCAAAAGATCCTTCGCGCGGTTATCGACAAACGCAGGGTGACGCAGTCAGCAAAGCTGCCTGACATGTTGCCGCCGGTGACAAGCCCTACCTTGGACCGGCTTCTGGGGCTCCTTCACGATGATCTGTTTATGCGCACCCGGCAGGTCTTCCTGGCAAAAAACAGCTGAAGTGAACCATATCCGTGTCCGTGTCCGTGTCCGTGTCCGTGTCCGTGTCTGTGTCGGGGACGTGGCCGATGCGAGGTTCGTGCACGAGTTTGATGCCGCGTGGCGCGTCGCCCGGGTATGTCTGTTCGCGATCGGGCAGCGCCGGATCAACCTCGCCGGGCTACACTATGGGACGTTGACCCGCCGCACACACGGAGGCGCGAAATGGTGGCGGGCAGTTATCGGGAGGGCATTGAAGACGTATGATTACCTGCGTGCATGAGAGGGCAACTCTCCAAACTGCTTGCGATAGTAGGAACTGAACCTGCTCCAGTCCCAGAAGCCTTCCTCAGCCGCGATGTCGCCAATACTTGCCTCAGCAAAGGTTGCATTGTGAATTTTCTCGCGCGCATTGTTGAGCCGCAAGACCCTTGAGTACTCGACAGGTCCCATTTTGATCGTCTCTGAAAAAGCATTCTCCACCGAGCGCCTGCACCCCAGGCTATCAATCCTGCGCTTTTCGATTGCGTCGAACATCCCGCCACACTTCAAAAGCAGGTCCCTGGCCAATTGGAAGCGCGTGACCGTACTTGGTTTCGGGCATGTTTTGAATGACTGGCGCGACAGCCAATCGAGCGTCAAGCCGGTTGCGAGATGGGTCAACAGGTGTGTGCTGATGTTCAATCGCTCTTCGGCCGGTCTATCGGAAGCGTGCAATGAAAGCGCCATATGACAGGCTTCCCTCAGCCTGTCCGCGATTATCGCTGACTGCAGAAATTCTCCTTGCCCGTTCGACTGGTTGAACCAGGTCACCATGTCCGGCAACAAAATTGGCTCTGCGAAAAGAGAAACACTGTTCACGGTGACAATGAGACTCATGCTGTCGGCGGGGCTGATCAGAACGGTCTTGCATCCAGATGGCATTACCAGAACCCGGTCGTGCTCCCCTGAAGAGGCGGGAGAATTTGGGTTTGGCGCTCTCGCGTCCGCACACACGCTAAACGCAAGCTTGTCGTCACCGAGACACACTTCTTTTTCAACAAGCTGGTTACACGTTACCAGGTGAACGGAAAAGTTGCCGAAATTTGCTGCCTGCACCGCGCCCGAGAAGAAACCCGCGCCAAGCTGCATGATTTTTGTGTGTTCAGGGTGAAGCGAGATGAAGTGCTCAAGGTCACCTTCTTCGGCAGAGGCAATGAACTCATCGAAGTCTGGCCCAGTCTCGAAATTGTGCAAATTGGTGTTCACTTCCGATCTCCTTGCATCGCCAACACAAGATCATTCAACACTCTGCTTGCTCGAATACGGTTGGATCAGAAGCCGGAATTTGTCCAATAAATGGATGGCATATCAAAAATGCACTGGGAGAATATTTATGAATTACCTTTCATTTTCTGATGTTTACGCATCCAGGCCCCGCAAGTGACACCGTCCTATCAGGGACAAAAACGTCCTCGGCCGGTCAGAGAACGGACCCGGCCGTTTGATGGTGTCAGCGCGACAACATCCACAGACGCCCGGTCGCGAACTCTTTGGTGCAATCCCGCTGATGGATGGTGGAACACCTGCGAAAGCATCCCTGGGACGAGGCGGGGTGACGAAAGAAAAGGCGATTGGGACAGGCAACAGGTTCAACGCGCAGATCGGCTGACCGGGCGCGGCGCCCGTGCATTGGACCCCGTCGCGCTTTCCGGAATTCGGCGCGCCAATCGAAAAAATGAGGAACGCAGGCTCTACCGGTTTCCGGCGAGGCTTATGGCTCCTGAACACCGGCCCTGTCATTCAACGTGGCTGCCAATTGGTTGGCGAACCTGGCGGAGGCGACGGAAAGCGTGCGTCCCTTCATCTGCATCAAGGTGAGATTTCCGTATGTGACGTCGCTCTTGCGGAGCGGGCGGAACACGAGACGGTCGTCCCCGGCCAGGTTCAGACCGATCGGGAACTGAAAGCCGACGGCCCGTTCATGCTGCACGTAGTGGCGCATGAATTCGAAGGAGTCGGCCTCGGCAATCGGCTCAAGCTTCTGGGACATGCGGCTGACCGCCAGGTCCAGGAGAAAGCGGATGCCGATCCGCTTTGGCGGGACAACATGCGGGAAACCGAGGCAGTCACGAAGCCGAAGGTCCCGTTTTTCAACGAGTGCATGATCCTTCGCCATGACGGCGAAGACGGGCTGTTCCACCGACAGAAGGACATCGAAATCGCCAAGATGGACCGGCTCGAAAACGAGGGCGAGGTCGCTCTGAAATGCCCTTAGGTCTTCTTCGGCCGCCTCCCGGTCGCGCACCTGGACAGAAAAGGAAACGCCGGGATGTTCTGCTCTGTAGTCCGCGATCTGGGCGGGCATGAAATAGGGCTGCAGGGCCTGGGAGCAGGCGATGCTGACATGGCCGCGGCGCAGGCCGGACAGGTCGGCAACCTGGCTGCGCACGCGTTCAAGATCGGCCATCTGCCCGCGGATATGCTCGATCAGGAGTTCGCCCGCCGGATTGAGGCGGACGCCGCCATGCAGGCGTTCGAAAATGGGCGCACCGAATTCTTCTTCGAATCCGAGGATGCGCCGGTTGAGGGCCGATGACGTGATGTTCATGTCTTCGGCGGCCTTGCGGATCGAGCCCGCCTTGTTCACGGCATCGATCAGTTTGAGTGTCTGAAGGTGCTTCATTTTCAGGGTCTTGGCAGTTGCGCTGCAAAATTTGAAGCACAAGGATGCAAAAATAGCAATAGAAGTACGCACCCATTCCGCGCATCGTGTTGCAAAGCGGGAAGGGCGTATCGCCTCTTCCTTCCAAGAGGGGATTGCTATGACCAATGAAACTTCACGACGCGGGTTCCTGAAAGGTGCCGGCGCAACGGTGCTCGGTGCTTCGGTTCTGCCTTTTTTGAAAGTGCTGCCGGCATCTGCCGCCGGTAATGATGTGGTAGTGGCCGTGACCGGCCAGACGATCAACAGTCTGGACATCCATCGCACGGGTACGAACCGGCCGAGCTATCAGGTGGCGGTGAATGTCTATGACCGTCTCGTCAGCTTCGGCACCAAGACGCTCGATGACGGCAGCCTGTCCTACGACTACTCGGTGATCGAACCGGAAATCGCGGAAAGCTGGGAGTTCACCGACGACGGCATGGCGATCGTGTTCAAGCTGCGCCCGGACGGGAAGTTTCAGGACGGATCGCCGATCACGGCGGATGACGTGAAGTGGTCCTTTGACCGTGCCGTCAGCGTGGGCGGCTTTCCCACCGTGCAGATGAAGGCGGGCTCGCTCGAAAAGCCGGAACAGTTCGAAGTCGTCGACGACATGACCTTCAAGATCAACCTTTTGCGCAAGTCCAAGTTGACGCTCCCGGACCTCGCCGTTCCGGTGCCCATGATCATAAACGCAAAGGTCGCCCGCGAGCAGGCGACGGAGGACGATCCCTGGGCGATGGAGTACCTGCACAAGAACCCGGCCGGGTCCGGCGCGTTCAAGGTGGCTTCGTGGAAACCGGGTGAACAGCTTGTCTATGAGCGCAATGACAACTGGACATCCGGTCCGGTTCCTTCGGTCAAGCGGGTCGTCCTGCGCGAAGTGCCGAGCCCGGCAACGCGGCGTGCGCTTCTGGAGCGCGGCGATGTCAATATGTCGTTCAATATGCCGAACAAGGACGCCAAGGAACTGTCCGGCGGAGACGACATCACCATCGCGACGACGCCGATCGAAAATGCGATCTACTGCCTCTGTCCGAACCTCTCTTTCGAACCCTTCAAGGACAAGAAGGTAAGGCAGGCCATCGCCTTTTCCGTTCCCTACGAAGAGGTTTTCCAGACCGCCGCCTACGGAAGGGGCGCGCCCATGTGGGGCGGTGAAAGCGCCACGCCCGCCGATATCGCCTGGCCGCAGAAATTCCCCTATGCGACCGACCTGGACAAGGCAAAGTCATTGCTCGAAGAGGCAGGATACGGTTCGGGCTTCGAGGTGCCGCTGTCCATCTCGCTCAGCCAGTCAGACTGGATGGAGCCTGCAGCGCTGCTGATCCAGGAGAACCTTGCCAAGATCGGGATCAATGCGACCATCGAGAAGATCCCGGGTGCCAACTGGCGGACTGCATCCCTGGTCGAAAAGCGCCTGCCCCTGCATCTGGAAACCTTTGGCGGATGGCTGAACTATCCCTGCTACTACTTCTTCTGGGCCTATCTGGAAGGCCACCTCTTCAACTCGTCCAATTACCGCAATGAAGAGATCGAGACACTGACCTCCGAGACGCTTCACATGAATGTCGACGATCCGGCCTATGCGCCGAAGATCAAGCGGATGATCGAGATCGCCTGGGACGAGGTGCCGCGTATCGCCCTCTGGCAGCCGGCGCTGAACGTGGGAACGCGCAGCCTGGACGGCTACGAGTACTGGTTCCACCGTCAGCTGGACGTTCGCGGACTGAAGAAGGCTTAAGCGCGATGGCCGGGCGCTTGTCCACAATCGGGGTCAGGATCACACACGCCATTCCCGTGATCCTGGGGGTTGTCGTGGTCAGCTTCCTGCTGACCCGCGCCCTCCCGGGCGACCCTGCCGTTTATTTTGCCGGCGCGGCCGCAGACGAGGAATCGATAGCGGAGATCAGGACAGCGCTCGGTCTGGACAAGCCTCTTTTCGAACAGTTCATCATCTATGCGGGCGACATCGCCACCGGCGATCTCGGAAACTCGCTTACCACCGGGCAACCGGTCCTGGAGGATCTGGCGAACCGGCTTCCCGCATCGCTCGAACTCACGCTGACAGCGCTGCTCCTGTCGTGCTGTATCGCAATCCCCCTTGGCGTGCTTGCAGCCACACGCCCGGGGTCGGCAGTCGATCACCTGTGCCGTGTGCTTGTCACGGCCGGCGTATCGCTGCCGACATTCTTTACCGGTGTCGTGCTGATTTACGTCTTTTACTATCTTCTGGGGATTGCGCCATCACCGCTGGGGAGGCTCGATTTCATCTATATCGAGCCGGATCACGTGACCGGTTTCTATCTGATCGACGCGGCCATTGCGGGCGACTGGGAGACCTGGCTGGGAGCGCTCAAGCAGCTAGTTCTGCCTGCCGTGACGCTGGCTCTGTTCACGCTCGCTCCGCTTGCGCGGATGACGCGCGCCGCCATGCTCAGCGCCTTGACGTCTGACTATATCCGTACGGCGCGCGCAGCCGGACTGACCGAAGACAAGGTGCTGTTTACCTACGCCTTCCGCAACGCGCTGCTGCCGGTCATCACCACGCTCGGGATGGTGTTTTCCTTCACACTCGGCGCCAACGTCCTGGTCGAGAAAGTTTTTGCCTGGCCGGGCATCGGCTCCTACGCCGTTGAGGCGCTGGTCGTGTCCGACTATGCCGCCGTCCAGGGCTTCGTGCTGGCCATGGCGCTCCTGTTCGTCGCCCTCAACCTGGTGATCGATCTCACCTATACGCTGATCGACCCGCGCATCGGATTTGAAACCAAATGAGTGATCTTGCAAGCGCACCCGGGATTGCGAAGGGGACTGACAGCACGCTCGCCCATATCGTCTATGTGCTGCGATCCAATCCGGTCACGCTTCTGGCCTTTGCGATGTTCGCGGTCCTGATCATAACGGCAATTCTCGGACCGGCTCTGGTTCCGTATGACCCGCTGGAATCCAATGCCGCGCGCGCGCTTCAGCCGCCGTCCTTCGATCACTGGTTCGGCACCGACAATCTCGGCCGCGATGTTCTCAGCCGGGTTGTTGTCGCGACCCGGCTCGATCTTGCGATCTCCGTTGCGGCCGTGGCGCTGTCCTTCGTGATCGGATCGGTGCTCGGCAGCATAGCCGGATACTGGGGCGGATGGATCGATGCCGTTCTGAACCGCCTGTTCGACACCATCATGGCCTTTCCGCTTTTCGTGCTCGCCATGGGCATTGTGGCGGCGCTCGGAAACACGGTGGAAAACATCGTCTATGCCACGGCGGTCATCAATATTCCCTTCTATGCGCGCCTCGTCAGGGCGGAGGTCAATATCCGGCGCGACGCCGGTTTTGCGCAGGCCGCGAAGCTTGCCGGAAACTCGGACATTCGCGTTCTCGCCCTTCACATTTTTCCCAACGCATTGCCGCCCATGATGGTGCAGGTGTCGCTCAATCTTGGTTGGGCGATCCTGAATGCGGCCGGTCTGAGCTTTATCGGTCTCGGCGTCCGGCCGCCCACCGCCGAATGGGGGATCATGGTGGCGGAGGGCGCGAATTTCATCGTTTCCGGCGAATGGTGGCTGGCCATCTTCCCGGGACTGGCACTCATGTTCGCCGTGTTCACGTTCAATCTTCTGGGAGACGGGCTGCGCGACATTGTCGACCCCCGGCAACGCTCATGAGCCTTCTCTCCATCCAGGGTCTGAAAGTCGCCTTCCGGACCCGCCGCGGCAGCGTCGATGCCGTTCGGGGCGTGTCTCTTGACGTCGACAAGGGCGAGATCCTCGGTATTGTCGGTGAATCCGGTTCCGGCAAATCCGTGACCTCCTATGCCCTCATGCGCCTGCTGGACAGGAACGGCAGCATTACCGGAGGTGCGCTCAGTTACGGCGGGATCGACCTGAAGACCGTTCGGGAGAGCACGATGCGCGACTTGCGCGGGCGTGAAATCTCGATGATCTTCCAGAACCCCAGGGCCGCGCTCAATCCCATCCGCAAGGTCGGTCACCAGATCGAAGACGTTCTGCGCCGTCATTCCAGGGCGACACGGTCTACCGCAAAAGCTGAAGCGATCAAGGCACTGGGAGCGGTCAAGATCCGCGACGCCGAGGCACGTTACAATGCCTATCCGTTCGAGCTCTCTGGCGGAATGTGCCAGCGCATCGTTATTGCGCTCGCCCTGGCCTGCGACCCGAAACTGCTGATCGCGGACGAGCCGACGACCGGTCTCGACATAACCACGCAGAAGGCAGTGATGGATCTGATCGCGGAACTGATTTCAGAGCGCGGCATGAGCGCGATGGTGATCACCCATGATCTTGGTCTTGCCGCGCAATATTGCGACAGGATCGTGGTGATGAAAGACGGCGAAGTGGTGGAGGAAGGCAGCGCGGAGCGCTTGTTCACGGCGCCACAGCACGCTTACACACGCAAACTCGTCGATGCAACGCCGCGCGCCGGCGCCAGCATCCGCTCGCTCCTGCCAGCCGAACAGCGAACACCTGAACCCGTTCTTCCTGTGTCCGACACGCCCTTGCTGGAAGTCAGGGATCTGGTCAAAAACTTTCATGGCAAGTCGGGACCGGTGCACGCGGTGAAGGGGATTTCCTTTTCCGTGATGAAAGGCCAGAGCGTCGGGCTGGTCGGTGAATCGGGCTGCGGCAAGTCAACAACGTCATCCATCGTCGTGCGTCTCGCCGATCCGACATCCGGCGAGATCCTTTTTGACGGCGAAGATCTCGCAAAAACACCTGCGAAAAACTTTGCCCGGGACCCGCGCAGGGCAAAGATCCAGATGGTTTTTCAGGACGCAACGGACAGCTTCAATCCGAGGCACACGGCCCGGCATTCCATAGAGGAACCGCTGGCGCGCCTTGGCGGCCTTTCGCGGCGGGACCGCAAGGAACGGGTTGGGGAACTGGCCGATCTTGTCGGGCTGCCGAGACCGTTGCTCGACAGGTTCCCGCATCAGCTTTCAGGCGGTCAGAAAGCGCGCGTCGGCATCGCGCGGGCGATTGCGCTCGATCCCGAGTTTCTTGTCCTGGACGAGCCGACGGCCGCCTTGGATGTCTCGATCCAGGCGATCGTTCTCAACCTGCTGGTCGATCTGCGCGCCAAGCTAGGCATCAGCTATCTGTTTGTAAGCCATGATCTGCATGTGGTCCGGCTTCTTTGCGACTATGTCATCGTGATGCGGGACGGTGAAATCGTCGAGGAAGGGCCTGCAGCGAAGGTCATGCTGGCCCCGTCCCACCCCTATACACAGGAACTCCTGGCCGCAGCGCCGGTTCCGCCAGCCTTGCAGGAACCATCCAGTTCCGCAGCCGAATGAGAATTGACAGACTTTGAGGATCAAGATGTTCGACCTTCCTTTCACGCTTGCTTCGCTGAAGACCGCTTATGAGGGTGGCATCAGCCCCACAAAGGTCGTCGACGAAGTTTACCGCCGCATCGCGGCCGTTCGCGATCCGGGAATTTTCATTCACCTGTGCGACAGGCAGGAGCTTCTCGACAAGGCGAGGGCCTTGGGCGCTTACGACGCGCAGAAACCGCTTTGGGGCATTCCGTTCGTCATCAAGGACAACATCGATGCTGCGGGCAAACCGACGACGGCCGCGTGCCCGGCCTACGCGTACGAGGCCGGCGAGGATGCATTCGTCGTCCGCAAACTCCGCGAGGCGGGTGCACTCCTGATCGGCAAGACCAATCTCGACCAGTTTGCAACCGGTCTGGTCGGCGTCCGCTCGCCGTTTCAGCCCCCGCGGAACGCCGTCGATCCGGCAATCGTTCCGGGCGGGTCGTCCGCAGGGTCTGCCGTTGCGGTCGGCCATGGCATTGTCAGTTTTTCCCTTGGAACCGACACGGCCGGGTCAGGGCGCGTGCCGGCTGCCCTCAACAATATCGTCGGGCTGAAACCGACGCTCGGGTCGCTATCTGCATCCGGCGTTGTTCCGGCCTGCCGCACGCTCGACACGATCTCGATCTTCGCCTTGACCGTTGAAGATGCCTATACGGTGTTCCAGGCTGCCGCCGGCTTTGACGAAAGAGATGCCTATTCAAGAAAGATCGCCGTCCGGGATCTTGCGGCATCGCCGGCTCACTTGAAGATCGGCATACCCGACACCGCGTCAATCGAGTTTTACGGCGACGACATCCAGGAAAAATCCTTCCGCGACACGGTCGCCCTTCTGAAACAAGACGGAGCCGACATTGTCGAGGTCGATTTCACGCCCTTCTACGATGTCGCGCACATGCTCTACGAGGGGGCCTGGGTGGCAGAGCGGCACACGGTTATCGAAGACCTGATGCGCGACGATCCGGAGGCCGTTCATCCCGTGACGCGCGAGATCGTCGGGGCGGCTCTTGATCTGAGCGCGACCGACGCTTTCCGGGGCATCTACCGGCTGAAAGAACTGGCGCGCAAGACGGAACCGGTTCTGGCAGCGCTCGATCTCCTGTGCGTGCCGACAATGCCGACTTTCTACAGCGTCGCCGATCTTGAGGCTGACCCGGTCGGGCCGAATTCGCGCAACGGCACCTACACCAATTTTGTCAATCTTCTGGATATGTGCGGTCTTGCGCTGCCGGTTTCTGCGCGCTCGGACGGCCGGCCGGGCAGCGTTACGCTGCTGGCATCTGCCGGACAGGACGGTTTGATCGCATCGCTCGGCATCGAGCTGGAGAAGATGGCGCCGCATTCGCTCGGCGCAACGGGCTGGTCAGCACCGGATCCGGCCGAACTCCCGGCCCGTGAAATGGCCGACGAGATCGCCGTAGCCGTCTGTGGCGCACACATGTCGGGGATGGCGCTGAACGGCGAACTGACGGGCCGCGGCGGCAGGTTTCTGAGAAGCTCCAGAACCAGTGCCGCCTATTCGCTTTATGCCCTGGCGGGCGGTCCGCCGAAACGGCCTGGACTCGTCCGCGGAACGCCTGGTACCGGCCAGGAGATCGACCTTGAAATCTGGACCCTGCCGAAGGGTGAGGTTGGTGGATTTCTTGCCGGCATCCCCGCTCCACTTGGGCTTGGAACGGTTGAGCTTTTCGACGGCGGCATCGTCACCGGCTTCGTTTGCGAAGCCGTTGGCGTGGAAGGGGCGGACAATATCTCGCATCTCGGCAGCTGGCGCACCTATATGGAAGGGGTGAACAATGCGCAGCCGGTGGCGGCGGCGGAATGAAAACAGCGAATGTCCGGTGACAAGATGACAGACCATGATCTTCCCGTGATCGATCTGGGTCCCCTTACAGCGGGGACGCAGGAAGGGGTCGCAGCCGTTGCTGCAGAAATTGGGCGCGCGGCACGTGAAATCGGTTTCTTCTACGTCAGGAACCATGGCGTCGACGCCGCTTTGATCGAAAGGACCTTCCGGGCGGCGCATCAGCTGTTCGGCCAGCCGCTCGACGCCAAGATGTCGCTCACCAGGGATTTTTTCAAAACCAATCGCGGTTACGTGCCGATGGAGGGTGAAAACCTCGATCCTTCGAAACCCTCCGATCTGAAGGAAGCCTTCAACATCGGGCTGGATCTCGCACCGGACGACCCGAGAATCGTTGCCGGGGAACCGTTCCGGGCGATAAACCAATGGCCGGAACTTCCCGGCTGGAAGGACACCCTGCTGAGCTATTTCAACGAGGTCTGGTCACTCGGGCGGCTGCTGCATCAGGCCATTTCAGTTGATCTCGGCGTTGACCGCGATTTCTTCGAGGACAAGCTTGATGCACCGATGGCGACACTGCGTCTGCTGCACTATCCGCCGCAGCCGTCGAATGCGGAAGCCGGCCAGATCGGAGCGGGCACGCATACCGACTACGGCAACATCACCATTCTCCTGCCTGACGAGGTCGGCGGCCTGGAAGTTCGCCGCCGCGACGGTGTCTGGCTGAAGGCCCCGACAATCGAGGGCGCGTTCGTCTGCAACATTGGCGACTGCCTGATGCGCTGGACCAATGACGTCTACGTTTCGACGCCCCATCGCGTCGTCAATACCAGTGGCCGGGAACGCTATTCGATCGCGTTCTTTCTCGATCCCAACCCGGACGCGGAAGTCACCTGTCTTCCGGGCTGCCTGGGCGAGGGGGAACAAGCGAAGTACCCGGCGATTTCCAGTGCTGACTATCTGAAATCAAGGCTGGATGCGAGCTACGAACCGGTCAAGACCGCCCGAGATTTGAACAGTTAAATGATGAAAAACTAGTCAAAAAAGCCGGTCGCCCAGGAAATAGGCGAAAGCATCGGGTGCAGCACTCGGCGCATCGGAGAGATGCGTCTCATTTCTTGTTGAAATGATATAAAAAATCTAAATAAATCAATATCTTAAATAAGATCTCTCTATGCGGCCAATCTTCCTGGGAAATGGCACAGGGATTGCAAAATCACGTCGAGGAAAAACGAAGCGGGCGATGACGCGTGGCTTCGTCACAAAACGGAGGACGTTATGTCAAAGTTTGAACTTTCACGCCGTACCATGCTGAAGTCGTCAGCTGCCGGACTCGCCGCTCTGTCGGCAGGCGGTCTCACACGGCTGGCGCATGCGTCAGACCTCACGGTCGGCATTGTCTATGTCGGACCGCGCGACGATTTCGGCTGGAACCAGGCGCATGCCGTCGCGGCGGCAGCTCTCAAGGATGTTCCGGGCGTGACCGTGGTCGAGGAAGAAAACGTGCCCGAAACGGTCGCGGTCGAGAAGTCCATGGAATCCATGATCAACCTCGATGGCGCCAAGCTGATTTTCGCCACGTCCTTCGGTTACTACAAACCATTCGTCCTGGATCTGGCGGGTAAATACACGGACGTCGAATTCCGGCACGCCGCACCGCTGTGGACCGATGCCGATCCGAAAAACGCCGGCAGCTATTTCGGCTATCTCGACCAGGCCCACTATGTGAACGGCGTTGCCGCCGGCCTGTCGACAACCAGCAACAAGCTGGGCTTTGTCGCCGCAAAGCCGATCGGCACCGTTTTGCGCAACATCAACTCCTTCCTCCTTGGTGCACGCAAGGTGAACCCGGAAGCCACGGTCCAGGTGATCTTCACGGGCGAATGGTCGATGCCCGTGCGCGAAGCCGAAGCGGCAAATGCGCTCGTGGACGCCGGATGCGATGTGCTGACCTGTCACGTCGACGGTCCGAAAGTGGTGATCGAAACGGCGGAATCGCGCGGCATCAAATGCTGCGGCCACAATGCATCCCAGGCGCCGCTGGCACCCAAGGGGTTCATTACCGGCGCAGAGTACAAGTGGGAAACGATCTACAAGATGTTCGCCGTAAATCTCGCGGAAGGCCAGCCGCTGCCGAACTTTACCGGCGGTGGCTTTGATGTCGACTTCGTCCGCTCCACACCCTATGGCGCGGGTGCAACGGAAGCAGCGATTGCCTCTGCCGATGCGGCACGTGCGGACGTCAAGGCCGGCAAGCCGATCTTCGTCGGTCCCATCAACAAGCAGGACGGTTCGCCGCTTCTTGCAGCCGGGGCAAGTTTCGAGAACTACGAACCATCTCTGGATCAGACCGACTTCCTGATCGAAGGCGTTGTCGGTTCGATCACCTGAGGACCATTTGACCTCTCCAGCGGCGGCTTGCCCCAAAAGCTGGCTGCCGGTGGAGCGAACAACAGGGCGTGGCCGCAAGCATCAGAGCTCAAGGTCAGCCAATTCTCAGGGAAACGGAATGGCAGATACCACGGAAACGCCCGGCATTACCGTTCAGGCCGGCGTGTCGAACGATCTATTGGACCGGTTCAGGCGCTCGTCCGAATATGTGGTCATTCCACTTTTGGCACTGATTTTTTCAGGCGCGCTCTTTTCCGTATTCCTGTTCGCTCTCGGCAAGTCGCCGGTGGAGTTCTTTTCGCTGGTTTGGCGCGGAGGCTTCGGCACCAGCTTTTCCTGGCAGAACACGCTCGTGCGTGCGGCACCGCTGATTTTCACCGCGCTGTGCGTCGCCATCCCGGCACGTCTTGGCCTTGTCATTATCGGCGGGGAGGGAGCTCTGGTGCTCGGCGGGTTTGCCTCTGCGGCGATCGCCATTCCAATGGTCGGCTGGATGCCCGGTTTTCTGATGCTTGCCATCATGGCGTTTGCGGGCATGGTGGCCGGCGCTATCTGGATCGGCTGCGTCGGTGCCCTGCGGCACTATCGCGGTGTCAACGAGACCATCGCCTCGCTGCTGATGTTCTATATCGCGGTCTCGATCCTGAATTTTTTTGTTGAGGGTGTGCTCCGCGACCCGTCCGACCCGAACAAGCCGTCTACCAAGCCGATCGGTTCGGAAAACATGATCGGCGACATTCCGGGGACGGATGTGCATTGGGGGCTCCTTGTCGGCGTATTGCTGTGCAGCGTTCTTTACCTGCTCATGAACCGGACCACGTTCGGTTTTGCGGCGCAGATTGCAGGCGGAAACCTTAGAGCCGCCCAGGCGCAGGGGCTTCCTGTCGGACGTCTCATGGTGGTTTCGTGCGCGATTGCCGGTGCCTGTGCCGGACTTGCCGGTTTCTTCGAGGTCGCCGCAATCCATGGCAAGGCCAACGCATCGCTCATCGCCGGCTACGGCTTTACCGGCATCCTCGTGTCGTTCCTCGCCCGTCACAATCCGCTCGTGATCGTGCCGGTCGCCATTTTCCTTGGCGGTATCGCCGCCTCCGGTGGCCTGGTCCAGCGGCGCATGGATCTCCCGGACGCAACCGTTCTGGTGCTGCAGGGGCTGTTGTTCCTCGTCATTCTCGTATCGGAAACATTCTACGGGCGGCTGTCCTTGTTCAAGTCGAAGGGAGCCCCGCAATGAGCGACGATGCAGGCCTGATGACCGTGCTTCTGGCGATGTTCGCGGGTGCGATCCGGGTGTCGACACCCTTCCTGTTCGTGAGCCTGGGAGAAATGCTGACCGAAAAGTCGGGCCGCATCAATCTCGGTCTCGAAGGCACGCTGGTGTTCGGTGCGATGTCCGGTTACGCCATTTCCTATCACACAGGTTCCCCCTGGTTCGGGGTGCTGGTTGCCGGTATTTGCGGCTCGTGCTTTGGCGCTCTGCACGGCTATCTGTGCAAGCTTCCGAAGGTCAACGACATCGCCATAGGCATCGCTCTGATGCTGTTTGGAACCGGACTCGCATTCTTCTTCGGCAAGGCCTACATCCAGCCGTCCGCGCCGCGCCTGCCTGCCATGTCCTTCGGCTCCTGGAGCGATCATCCAGGCATCCGCCAGGCGCTGGAAATCAACCCCTTGTTCCTGCTGGGGATCGTCCTGGCGATCTTTTTGTGGTGGGCGCTCAGGAACACGCGCTATGGCCTGATCATCCGGACAACGGGTGACAGTGCGCCGGCGGCCCTTGCGCTGGGGATCAATGTCGACCGGGTCCGGCTGCTGTCGACGATGGCCGGCGGGTTCTTCGCCGGCATCGGCGGGTCCTTCCTGTCGCTCTATTATCCGGGAAGCTGGACGGAAGGCCTTTCCTCCGGGCAGGGGCTGATGGCGGTGGCGCTGGTGATCTTCGCGCGCTGGAACCCGCTCTACTGCTTCTGGGCCGCCCTTCTTTTCGGCGCGGCGGGAGCGCTCGGACCTGCGCTTCAATCCATCGGTATTTCGCGTGGCTATCACTTCTTCAACGCCGCGCCTTACATCCTGACCCTTTTGATCATGATCGCGAGCACATCGCCCAGGCGCGCCCTGAAGGGGGCTCCTGGCGAACTCTCGATCACCAAATAAGGAGCCACGCAATGAGCGGACTTGGAGGACTGAACAAAGCCCCGAACGGGGTGGTTCTGGGCATGGTGCAACTGCAACTGCCGACGGTTGTCACCGAAATCGATCTGGCCAACCAGACGGAAGTCATTGTCGGCATGGTGGCGAAGGCGCGCCGCAACATGCCGACGATGGACCTGGTCGTTTTCCCCGAATACGCGCTTCACGGCCTGTCGATGGATATCAATCCTGACATCATGTGCACGCTCGACGGACCGGAAGTGGCGGCCTTCAAAAAGGCCTGTGTCGACAACGACATCTGGGGCTGCTTCTCGATCATGGAACTCAATCCCGGCGGCATGCCCTACAATTCCGGCCTGATCATCGACAACACCGGCGAACTGAAGCTCTATTACCGCAAGATGCATCCCTGGGTCCCGGTTGAACCCTGGGAGCCGGGCGATCAGGGCATTCCGGTGATTGACGGGCCGAACGGCTGCAAGATGGCGCTGATCATCTGCCACGACGGCATGTTCCCGGAAATGGCCCGCGAATGTGCCTATAAGGGCGCCGAAATCATGATCCGGACGGCGGGCTACACCGCCCCGATCCGGGAGAGCTGGAAATTCACCAATCAATCCAACGCGTTCTGCAACCTGATGGTGACCGCGAATGTCTGCATGTGCGGCACGGACGGAACCTTCGACAGCATGGGTGAAGGCATGATCGTCAATTTCGACGGCTCCATTCTGGCCCACGGAACCAGCGGACGGGCCAACGAGATCATCACGGCGGAAGTGCGGCCGGATCTGGTGCGCGAGGCACGCATCAACTGGGGCGTGGAAAACAACATCTACCAGTTCGGCCATCGCGGCTATGTCGCCGTGAAGGGCGGCGCGCAGGATTGTCCCTACACCTACATGACCGACCTTGCGGCCGGAGAATACCGCCTGCCCTGGGAAGACGAGGTCATCCACACGGACGGCACATCCTGCGGCTTCGACACGCCCGTACGCCGCTTCGGTGACAAGGCCCTGAGCGATGCGGCGGAGTGACCGTCATGAGCCTTGCTGACGAACGGCCCGCTGACCTAAAAGGTCCTGTTGCCGCCGATCCCTATCCCTGGCCCTACAATGGCGATCTGAGGCCTGCGAATACGGCGCTGGTCATCATCGACATGCAGACCGACTTCTGCGGCAAGGGCGGCTATGTCGACAGCATGGGCTATGACATCAGCCTGACGCGTGCGCCGATAGCACCCATCACAACCGTTCTCGCCGCCATGCGTGCGAGCGGATATCACATCATTCACACCCGTGAGGGGCACCGGCCGGACCTTGCTGACCTGCCGGCAAACAAGCGCTGGCGCTCGCAGCGGATTGGCGCCGGGATCGGAGACCCGGGCCCATGCGGCAAGATCCTGGTTCGCGGAGAGCCCGGCTGGGAGATCATTCCCGAACTTGCCCCCTTGGCCGGCGAACCGGTTATCGACAAGCCCGGCAAGGGATCGTTTTGCGCGACGGATCTGGAATTGCTGTTGCGGACCAGGGGCATCGACAATCTCATCCTGACCGGCATCACGACGGATGTCTGCGTGCACACCACAATGCGTGAGGCCAATGATCGCGGTTTTGAATGCCTGGTTCTGTCCGACTGCTGCGGCGCGACCGATCAGGGCAATCATGACGCCGCCCTCAAAATGGTGACCATGCAGGGCGGGGTCTTCGGAGCTGTTGCGGACAGTGCGATCCTTCTGGCCGGCTTGAGGCAGGTGGCTGGAGCGGTGGGCGCATGAGTGTCGTGATGCAGACCGGAGCGCAAACCCGCGCAATCGGTGTCGAAACCGTTGGTATGACCAAGGCTTTCGGCAATCTCGTCGCGCTGGATGACGTTTCGATACGGGTAACACCCGGATCCTTTCACGCATTGCTTGGCGAAAACGGCGCGGGCAAGTCGACACTCGTCAAATGCATGATGGGGTTCTACCAGCCGACGAGCGGGGCCATGCTGGTCAACGACGACGAGGCCGATGTTCCCAATCCACGCGCCGCCCACGCGCTCGGCATCGGCATGGTCTACCAGCACTTCACGCTGGTGCCGTCCCTGACCGCCGCTGAAAACCTCGTCATCGCGCGTGCCGATGCACCGCGCGTGATCGACTGGAAGGCGGAACGCAGGGCGTTGAGCGCCTTTCTGGAGACGACGCCCTTCAAGGTGCCGCTCGATGTGCCTGTGTCCGGGCTCTCGGCCGGAGAAAAGCAGAAGCTGGAAATTCTCAAGCAGCTCTATCTGGATCAGCGCTTCCTGATCCTCGACGAACCGACATCGGTTCTCACACCGGACGAGGCCGACGAAGTCCTCGGGCTGCTGCGCGCCATGACCGACGCCGGTGATCTGACCATCTTGATGATCACCCACAAGTTCCGCGAAGTCACGGCCTATGCGGACGATGTCACGGTGCTCAGGCGCGGCCGCGTGGTCGGCAGCGGCCGCGTCGGGGATCTTTCCGTTGACGACATGAGCCGGATGATGATCGGAGAAACGGAAATCCGGGAAAGTGCGGAACGGACGGCGCATCACGATGCGGCACTCAAGCTGGAACTGGCCGGACTGTTTGCCGATGATGACGAGGAACTGCCCGCCATCGAGGCCATCAGCCTGAAAATCCATGCCGGTGAAATTCTCGGAATTGCAGGTGTGTCCGGCAACGGCCAGTCGGAGCTGATCGAAGTGCTCTCGGGCCAGCGTCTCCTCAAGGACGGCCGGATCTTCATCGGTAAGGAGCCCTATGAACCGGAACGCGGCCAGATGGATGCGTTCAAGGTCTTCGGGTTTTCGGAGGAACCTCTCAAGAATGTGGCGGTGCCCCGCATGAGCGTTGCCGAGAACATGGCGTTCCGCACATTCGACAAGGCGCCGATCTCTCCCTTCAGGGGCTGGTTGTCGCCGCCGCCCATGCGCCGCCAGGCGCGGGACCTGATCGCGGCCTACAGGGTCAAGACACCGTCTACGGAAGAACCGATCGAAAACCTTTCCGGCGGCAATGTGCAGCGCGCGATCCTGGCGCGCGAGCTCTCCGGCGATGTCGACATCCTGATCGTCGCCAACCCCTGTTTCGGGCTGGATTTTGCTTCTGTTGCCGAAATCAGGGCGCAGATCATGGACCAGCGCAACAAGGGCGCCGCGATCCTGCTCGTGTCGGAAGACCTGGACGAAATCCTGGAACTCGCCGACACCGTGGCGGTCATGTCCGAGGGGCGGATTACCTACCAGGCGCCGATGGCGGAAACGGACAGGGCAGCAATCGGACATGCGATGGCGGGGCATCACTGATGTTCAAGGTCGATGCCGATCCCTTCACCTTCGCCTTCGATCCGGGGCACACGGCACTCGTGGTGATCGACATGCAGCGCGATTTCATCGAACCGGGCGGGTTCGGGGAGACGCTCGGTAATGACATTTCCCACATGCAGCGCGCGATCTCGCCGACGCGGGACCTGTTGCAGCTGTTCCGGCAAAAGGGGTGGCCTGTCTTTCACACCCGCGAGTGCCATGCCTCCGATCTCAGCGATTGTCCGCCGGCAAAACGGGAGCGCGGCAATCCGTCGATGCGCATTGGTGACGACGGCCCGATGGGACGCATCCTCGTAAGGGGCGAGCCGGGTGCCGAGATCGTGTCCGAATGTGCGCCCCTTGACGGGGAGATCGTCATCGACAAGCCCGGAAAGGGCGCGTTCTACGCGACATCGCTCGGTGAGGACCTTGAACGACTGAAGATCCGGAGCCTGGTCTTTGCCGG
>JBCDEN010000524.1:0-3642 GCA_039179715.1 Pseudomonadota bacterium | reverse complement strand
GCGCCGGCTTCCTGCAAAAGCCCGATCTCCGCCATCTCCATGCCGTTCAGCCCCTTGGTCAGGGCAGCGAGCGGGTGCACGTTGACAATCGCCGTGTCCCTGGCGCGCCGGAGGATGAAGTCGACAAGGGCAGGATCGTCGATCACCGGATCTGTATCCGGCATTGTGCAGATTGTCGTAACGCCACCGGCAGCTGCAGCCTGGGACGCGCTTGCGAGCGTTTCGCGGTGCTCGGCACCGGGCTCTCCGACGGAGACACACATGTCGACCAGGCCCGGACAGGCAATCGCCCCCTTGCAGTCGACAATCTCCGCGCCGTAGGGCGCACCCTGATTGGCCGCTTCCGGGCCGGCGGCCAGGATCGTGCCGTCGGCGATGATGATGGAACCGGGCGCGTCCAGCGCGCGCGCCGGATCGATCACCCTGGCGTTGGAAAGAACCAGCGGTCTTGGAGTATCGAGTGCCACGGCTTTTTCCTCTATTGATTTGGTAGATTGGCGGCCAGGGCCTCGAGGATCGCCATCCTGACGGCGACGCCCATTTCAACCTGTTCCCGGATCAGGCTCTGCGGACCGTCGGCAATGGAGGCATCGATTTCAACGCCCCGGTTCATCGGACCGGGATGCATGACCAGGACGTCATCCCGCGCAACGGAGAGCTTTTCCGCGTCAAGACCGTAATACCGGTAATACTCGCGCACCGAGGGAACAAAGGCACCGTTCATGCGTTCGCGCTGTAGCCGCAGCATCATGACGATATCCGCGCCTTTCAAACCGGCGCGCATGTCGTTGAAGACCTCGACACCCATCTTGGCGATACCGGAGGGCAGCAGCGTCGACGGCGCAACGACACGGACCCGCGCGCCGAGGGCATTCAGCAGGATGATGTTGGACCGGGCGACGCGCGAATGGGCAATGTCGCCGCAGATGGCTACCGTCAGCCGCGCAATCTTGCCCTTGTGCCGGCGGATCGTGAGCGCGTCCAGAAGCGCCTGTGTCGGGTGCTCATGGGGTCCGTCACCGGCATTGACCACCGAACATCCAACCTTGCGCGCCAGCAGATGGACAGCGCCCGCGGCATGATGGCGGACCACCAGAAGATCCGGATTCATGGCGTTGAGCGTCGCTGCCGTGTCGATCAGCGTTTCCCCCTTTTTCACAGAGGAATGCGACACGGCCATGTTCATGACATCGGCTCCGAGCCGCTTGCCGGCCAGCTCGAAAGAACTCTGCGTGCGCGTGGAGTTTTCGAAAAAGAGGTTGATCTGGGTCCGGCCCTGCAGAACCTGCTTGCGCTTGTTGATCTGCCTCGAAACCTCGACGGCTTCTTCGGCTCGGTCCAGAAGGCCCAGAATTTCGTGGGGGTGGAGCCCTTCAATGCCCAGCAAATGGCGATGGGGGTAGGGGCTGTCTCGATGGGTGTCTGTCGCGGTCATCGAGACCATCCCTATATGGGGAATCGGCACGGTGCACAAGCGTGAATTCAACTCATGCCCGATGTCCACATGAGGCGTGCGCCGCTTGGAGCTCAAGAACTGCCTTCGAGCGCGGCGTCACTCCTGTGACGACATGAACCCGAGCCGGTCCAGGAAGCCTTGCAGGATGAAAGCGGCGGCCATCTTGTCGACCACATCTGCGCGTTTCGCGCGGCTGGAATCGGCTTCCAGCAGCGTCCGCGTGACGGCGGCGGTCGAAAGGCGTTCATCCCAGTAGGTGATCGGCAACTCGGTTTTCTGCGACAGGTTTCTGGCGAAGGCGCGCGTCGCCTGGGCTCGGGGGCCCTCGCTTCCGTCCATGTTCAAGGGCAGCCCGAGCACAATGCCGCCGACATTCTGTTTCCCGCAAATTCCGAGCAGTTGCTCGGCATCAATCGTGAACTTCTTCCTGCGGATGGTTTCCATCGGCGTCGCAATGCCACGGCCGATATCCGACAGGGCAAGACCGATGGTCTTGGTGCCCAGGTCAAGACCGATCAGACGGCTGTCACGCGGCAGCGCAGCTACGAAATCTTCGATGGAAAGTGCAGGATCGTTTGCCATGGAGGCGCTTTATCAGGGCAGGTGCGAAAAGGCCAGTTGGAACTGCGCATTGAGGTTGCCACCGTCAGCAACCCTTTCTTGCACATATGAAGTCAGTGTCTAAACTCGAAGCGTAAATTGTGTTTGCGCGGGAGATACAGATGAAACTCACCTGGTACGGTCATTCTGCCTTCAAGCTCGAATTCGCGGATACATCGATCATGTTCGACCCGTTCCTGACCGGTAATCCGACGTTTCCAGACAATCTGGCGGTCGATCAGGTCACCGAAGGCGTCACCCATGTGGTGCTGACGCACGGCCATGATGACCATATCGGAGACGCCATCGAGATCCTGAAACAGAACGGTGCACAGCTGATTTCGAATTTCGAGATCTGCATGTGGGCGGGCAGACAGGGCATTGAAAACATTAATCCAATGAATTCGGGCGGGATGGTCGATACCGGCACATTCAAGGTCGCGCTCACGCGCGCGGATCATTCCTCGTCGAAGCAGAGCGAAGGCGAGGCCATTTATCTTGGCAATCCTCACGGCGTTGTAATCGAGGTCCCGGGAAAGAAGGTGCTCTATCACATGGGGGACACCGATATTTTTTCCGACATGGCGCTGATCAACGAAATCTACCGGCCTAAGATCGGCATCGTCCCGGTTGGCGACCGCTTCACGATGGGCGGCAAGGTCGCGGCCATGGCCTGTACCCGCTTCTTTGACTTCGACACGATCGTCCCCTGTCATTTCGGAACATTCCCCATCATCGACCAGACGGCTGAGGCGTTCGAAACCGCCATGGGACCGGAAGCGGCAAAGGTGAAAACGTTGACACCGGGTGCGAGCATGGAAATATGAACGGAGCGCCGCGCCTCGAACGCAATCAACGCCTCGGGATACTGTTGGCCGGGTGTCTGATGCTTGTGTGCACTGCAGTGCTCCCCGCACAAGCGACCGGCGAGACGGCGATACCGGCCGAAAAGCCGGACGCCCCGCCTGCAGTTGCCGAACAGGCAACCGCTCCCTCCGACAGTTCTTATGAAAAGGTGCATGAAGTTTTCTCCGGCGACAGGACCGTCGCGGGCGAACAGATCACGTTCCCGCAAAAGGACGCGTCCGTCAGGGCGATCGTGGTGACGCTTGAGCCTGGTGAAGCAACGGCCTGGCATCGACACGGGGCACCACTCTTTGCCTATATCCTGCAGGGCGAAGTCACCGTGTTCTACGAAGGCATCGGAGAGAAGGTCTTCCGCCAGGGAGACGGCGTGGTGGAGGCGATGACCGTAACCCATCAGGGCAAGAACACCTCGGCTGGCGAAACACGCATTCTCGCGGTTTTCCTGCTGGGTGACGGCAAGGAACCGGTTGTTCCCGAAGATCCTCCGGGAAAGGGACTACACTAGGTGATGGACCCATAAATGAGGCCGAAATGGTTTGAGGCGGCTTGCGTCTCGTCAAGGAGCGGAAGCGCAGGAAATGTGGCGCATTTTCAAGCCTTTCGCAACGCGGAGGAGGAGCAAGCCGGTCAAATCCGAAGGACATGGAAATGGCCTCACCCCGCGGCGTCAGCTTGGCTGACCGGGCAGGAAGCCCGCTCCGCACACACTTCCTGACGGG
>JBCDEN010000840.1:0-1693 GCA_039179715.1 Pseudomonadota bacterium | reverse complement strand
TCGCCCGGCTCCTTCACGCGGCTGATCCAGTCGAGCGTGTTTTTCAGGAGCGGTGTGACACCGGCATTGTATTCCGGGCAAGACAGAAACACGCCGTCATGGCCGGCGAACAGATGATGCAACCGCCTTGCATTGTCAGGGACGCCGTTGTCCGCCTCTTGGTCACCATCGTAGATCGGCAACGGATAATCCTTGAGCGAAAGATGTGTCACATCCGCATCGAGGATCGCTAAACGCTTGCCAACCAGCGCCGCCAGCTTGGTGTTGTGCGATCCGCCCCGGAGCGAACCTGAACAGACGATTATCCTCGGATTGCGCATCAAGAGACCCTTTTCGGACAGGATTGGCCAAGCAGATCACCTTGATATGGCAAACCGGCAGCGCTTATCCAGTTTTTCCGTCCGAAAACCTGCGGCAAAGGGTGCGCGTCCCGCCGCACCCGCGCCGGCCCCAAGGTCAGAACAGGCTTGCGATGAACCCGGGGATGGACTTGACCGCATAGGACCAGTCGTCCTTGCGCCATCTGGACATCTCGTAGACGGAATCCCCGAGATCCTCACCCATTTCGGCAAACAGTTTCGTCGGCCCCTGTTTCATGCGGTCGACAAGGCGGCTCAGGCGGGCCATGTCGATATTGCCGGTCTGGATCAGGTGCACAGTGCCGAGAACCAGCGTCGTCATGCTGTCGACGCCCGATGCGCCGAGACCGATGGGATCGCAAGCGCGGATGACCTGGAAGACCTTGCTGTTCTTGGCGGCACCGGGGGCGATCGCCTCCACAAGGCTCTGGAGCCCTTCCACCATTCCGGCCCAGGGAATCGCCTTGCCCATGTAATATTTGTAGAGTTCGGACGTGCCGTAGAGATAGTCCCCCTGTTCGAACTTGTCGGCAACTTCGATCAGTGTGACAACGTGTCCGGCCGCGCCTGCTTTGCCGCCGAGTGTTCCAAGGAACCGGCCGAATTTGGATGTAGGCTTGCCGATAACATCGAGCGCACCGAATTGCCGCCCTCTCATGCCCGCGATGGTCTTCATCACGTCACGGGCCTCGTCGACCGAAAATCCCCATTTGCGCAACTGAGCCCAGGCGGCAATGATCTTTCGCGCGTCGTCGGCCCGCCCGATCGTGCCGAGAAACTTCTTCATGTTGGGAACGCTTTTGTCGATCAGTTCGCGCCGGAACTCATCGAAAGCGGTGCTTTCGCCGAGACTGGCCGCTTCCTTCGCCAGCAGCTTCTCACCCGGGGACATCCTGTCGTCGCGCGTGGTGTCGTTGGACACGGTCGCAGGGCTTGCTTGCGGCGGAATGCACATTCTCTGCCAGACAGATGCGGAATTCGGATCGTTCATGGCCGTGATGGTCCGTTTGCCCGGATCGACGCGGCCGTCCGGCCGGCGCAGCCTGGCGACGCTGACCTGGAAATCCTTGATCATGCCGATGGTCTTTGAGCCGACCTTGCCGTCGACAACCAGGGACTTGCGCGACGCGCCCATGAGCGCGTTGAGCCGGGTCTGAACCGTCGTGACGTCCAGATATTCATTTTTTCCGAACCGGCCCACGGAGCCGGTGATACCAATACTGGAATTGATCATCTTGAAGAAACCCAATCATCTAATTCAAAAATCCACACAGCCGGCAGCACTAGCGCAATTTTGTGAATGAATCTGTGATCGTTGTCACCAGAAACCCGTG
>JBCDEN010000534.1:0-3547 GCA_039179715.1 Pseudomonadota bacterium | reverse complement strand
GTCTGGCCGGGACGTCGAACGCGGCCTGACCGCTATGGCCGGGAAAAACCTGCCACGGCAGCCCGTTTCATTGCGGATAGGCCAAAAAGTCGCGTCAAACCTGTCGGATTATGTGTTTGCCGACATTGCGGACCCCGAAGTCTTTATTGTATGAAGTGCTCCAACAGTTGTTTTTCCTGGGGATCTGAATGTCTGACGAAAAAGCGCCTCCGATGGACTATGACGCTCACGAGCGGACTTACGAAGGCTTCATAAACTTTTCCAAAGTCGGCACGATTGCCGTCATCAACATCGTCATCTGCCTTATCCTGTTCGGTTTCGGCGGCACCGCCGCGATCGTGTTCGGATGGCTGATGCTGATCGCGACCATGGTGGCCTCCGCAATCGGAGTTGCCATCGGCGATTCCGGCTGGATCCCGCCGACCGCCGTAACCGTTCTTACGATCATACTGGCAATACTGACAGTCTGATCCGGCTTTGAAATTCGGGCGCACAAGCGGCCGTTCACTGGCAAAGGCGCGGTCCGGAACTGCGCCTTTCGTTTATCTGGAAAGGTGCGGAAAACGGCCATGACAAGCGCGGAGCCCCGGTCTTTCGACTATCAGCCTCCGTTGGACCCGTTTCTGCCGGTTATCCATGCGGACCAGGACCTCCTGGTCATCGACAAGCCGAGTGGCCTGTTGAGCGTTCCAGGCAAGGCGCCCGAACACGGGGACTGCGTGGAAAGCCGGTCCCAAGCGGCCTATGCCGGTTCAAGGATTGTGCACCGGCTCGACATGGATACGTCTGGCGTCATGGTTCTTGCGATGAACCGGGCAGCGCACCGTCACCTCGGCCTGCAATTCGAACGCCGCAAGACCCACAAGACCTATATCGCCGAAGTCTGGGGCCATCTGGAGGGCGACACTGGTGAGGTCGACTTGCCTCTGATCTGCGACTGGCCAAACCGCCCGAAACAGATGGTGTGCCATGAGAATGGCAAGACGGCGCTGACCAGATGGGAGGTTATCGAGCGGTCAAAGCTGACGACACGCGTCCGCCTCCTTCCCCATACTGGGCGGTCCCACCAACTGAGAGTTCACATGCTGGCGCTGGGGCATCCGATTCTGGGCGACCGGTTTTACGCCCAAGGCGACGCGTTGGCCGCGTCGGATCGCCTTGCGCTCCACGCTGAAAGCCTCGAGCTGCATCACCCGACCGGAGGTGAGCGGATCGCATTCCGCTCGCCATGTCCGTTCTGAAGGTTTTGCGTGGTGACCGTCAGCCCTGGCCGACGCGGTTGAGACCCTCGCGTGCAATCTTGTTCGAATTGTCCAAGGACACGGCGCGCGAATAATTGCGCCGGGCGTCCTTCGGTTTGCCGAGAAGCTCGAGCGCAAGACCGCGATTTGCCCAGGCAACCGCCGACTCCCTGTCGAGGTTGACGGCCATGGACAGGTCCTCGAATGCCGCATTCGGATCGTTGACCGCGAGGTAGGAAATGCCCCGGGCAATGTAGGGTGCGCTTGCCTTTGGATTCAGGCCGATCGCCGTTGCGAAATCCTCGATCGCCAGGCTGTCCTGTTTTTGCGCCTGGTAGATCAGGCCCCGATTATAGAATGCACGGGCATCACTGCTGTCGCGGGCGATCACGGAATTGAAGTCCGCCAGCGCCGCATTGTAGTTGCCCTGCTGACGGTAGATGTTGCCGCGTCCGACATAGGCAACGTCATAGTCGGGCTTGATGTTGATGGCGCGCGTGTAGTCCGAAACGGCAAGATCGTTCTTGCCCTGGCGGCGGTAGACCAGCGCCCTGTTCGCATATGTCTGGTAGGACTGGGGATTGAGCTGCAGGGCGCTGTTGAAGTCCTCGATAGCCTGGTCGAGTTTGCCGGCCTGTCCATAGGCGATGCCGCGCGTGCTGTAGGCCGTCGCGTCGGAGGGGTTCGCTTCGATCACTGCTGTCAGCGAGGCGATGTTGGTCGAGGACCCGGCCGATTTGTTGACCGGAACATCGTCATAAACACCGGCAGTGTTGCACGCAGCCAGGAGCGTTGCGAAGGCGAACAGGGTCGCGTGTGGCAGGAATTTGCGCATGCGTCACATATGCTCTCTGACATTCAGGCGTTTGGACATGCCGTTCATTGACCTCCAATAGGGCGGTAATGTGGCTGCCGTTTCCATACGGTGTCTCCGCCCCGCAAAATCTTTGTAAAAACGCCAAAAGCCGACCGTGAACCCGGCCGGCCTTACGGCAGATTTGCGAAAAGAAGTGGCCTTTCAGCCGGGTGCACTCAAGCCGCAATCAGCGGCGAGCGGACTTGCCCGGAAGCAGACCTTCACGCTGTGCGCGCTTACGGGCCAGCTTGCGCGCGCGGCGCACGGCTTCGGCCTTTTCACGGGCTTTTTTCTCGGACGGCTTTTCGAAGTGGCCGCGAAGTTTCATTTCACGGAAGATGCCTTCGCGCTGCATCTTTTTTTTCAGCGCCTTGAGCGCCTGATCGACATTGTTGTCGCGAACCAAAACCTGCACGCGTTTTTTCCTGTTCTCGATGCCCTGCGGTCGACCCGTGGGCAAATTAAAACCTTGATTAAAGACGCCTTGCCAGCCCTTCAATCGATCGTCCCGAAATCACAGCGCGAAGCAGCGGTGCAGCAACGGACTGCCATGCATTCACTTGTGTACAGAGACCTGATCGCCGCTGACGCGTCGCTCACATGAGGGCGGTACATACCAGAGGCGGCATCGCCTGTCCACAGCCATTGATAAATAATCCGGGCGAAATCGGACCCTATGCGGCGCGCCGGAACACAAGAAAGATGGACAGATGCGTGATTGAAGACTAGAGGTGATTTTCTCACCAGAACCCAAATGCCTCAATCAAGAAGGCGGTTCAACGCCCCGATTGTTGGAGGAAAAAATGGCGCATCCCGCGTCACGGGAACCTGTTCCGGCGCAGTCGAAGTCGTTGTGGCAGAGCGATATCCTGCCGACGCTTTCGCTCGGCATGCCGCTTGCCGGTGCGCAGCTTGCCCAGATCGCGATCAACACGACCGACGTCCTGATGATCGGACGTCTTGGTGCCGTGGAGCTTGCCGCCTCTGTTCTGGCGTTCAATTTCTACATGTTGCTGTGGTTCTTCGGCATGGGCATCCTCCAGGCGGTCATTCCGCTTGCCGCGCTGGCGCGCGGGCAGCGGCGGCCACGCGATTTGCGGCGCGCCGTACGGATGGGGTTCTGGATTTCGGTGATCTTCAGCGTTCCGGTCTGGATCGTCCTGTTTTTCACCGAATCGATCCTGCTTCTTCTCGGTCAGGAGCCGGAGCTTGCGCGGCTTGCCGGCATCTACATGCGGGTGTTGCAATGGACCATGCTGCCTGCCCTGCTGATCATGGCCATTCGCGGTTTCCTGACGGTCATGGAACGCACCCAGGTCGTGCTCTGGGCGACGATCGCAGGTGCGGTCGCCAATGCCATCCTCGACTATCTGCTCATCTTCGGTCATTTCGGATTTCCAAGGCTTGAGCTGGTCGGGGCGGGTTTCGCGTCTGTCCTCAGTGCGACGAC
>JBCDEN010000688.1:0-2613 GCA_039179715.1 Pseudomonadota bacterium | reverse complement strand
GTTGTTGAGAGGTTGAAAAAGAACTGGAAGGAACGCGAAGAACGATCGCGCCGATGGTTCTCGGCCAAAAAAGCTGCAAATCTGGTGTCAGAACCGGAACTCAGCAGCTTGCTGCTCGATCTTGCTGGCAGCCAAGGTACTAACCTGATCCCCAAAAAGTTTCGGCAGATTTGTTAGGGATCCAACAAGAAAACCGGCCAAATCGGCCAGACAACATTGTTCAGGGAGGAACAGATATGAAAAGAACCGCTACCGCTCTTGCAGGATCCCTTGTCGCGCTCGCGGCCAGTGTTTCGATGGCGCAGGCAGACAAGCTCACGTTTTATTGCAGCGCGCAGGAAGACTGGTGCCAGTTGATGGCGCGCAGCTTCGAGGACGCGACGGGCATTGACGTCAACATGACCCGGAAGTCGTCGGGTGAAACATTCGCGCAGATCCGCGCGGAATCCTCCAACCCCAAGGGAGACGTCTGGTGGGGCGGCACCGGTGATCCGCATCTTCAGGCCGCCGAAGAGGGATTGACGGCGGAGTATGTTTCGCCGATGCGGGATCAGCTGCACGACTGGGCGATCAGCCAGGCCGAAAGTGCCGGTAACCGTACGATAGGTATCTATTCCGGTGCCCTCGGATATGGCTATAACAGCGACCTCCTGGCGGCGAACAATCTGCCCGAACCGGCCTGCTGGAAGGATCTCCTGAAACCCGAGTACAAAGGGCATGTGCAGATGGCAAACCCGAATTCCTCGGGAACGGCCTACACGACACTGGCTTCCATGGTGCAGATCTTCGGTGAAGACGAAGGCTTCGATTTCATGAAGGGGCTGCACGCCAATATCAACCAGTACACCAAGTCCGGGTCCGCGCCGATCAAGGCGGCCGGCCGCGGCGAAAACACGATCGGTATCGTGTTCATGCATGATGCTGTGAAACAGGCGGTTTCCGGCTTCCCGGTCAAGGTGGTCGCGCCGTGCGAAGGCACCGGATACGAAATCGGGTCGATGTCGATCATCGACGGTGCGCGCAACATGGAAGAAGCCAAGAAGTTCTACGACTGGGCCCTCAGTGCCGATGCCCAGAACCTTGCGCTTGAAGTCAATGCCTTCCAGGTGCCCTCGAACAAGGGTGCGCAAACGTCCGAAAGTGCCCCGGACATGAGCCAGATCAAACTGATCGACTACGACTTCAAGAAATACGGCTCCTCCGACGAACGCAAGCGTCTGCTGCAGAAATGGGATGAAGAGGTCTCGACGCTGCCGCAGTAAGTGCCCTTGTCCGCGAAAAGCACCACCCCCCCGGTTCTGATCTTCTGGATCATTGCCGGGTGGGCCGGGTTCGGTCTTCTGCCCTGGTACGGCATTGAAGACGGCTTCTGGTCGTTTGAGTGGCTCGTCGACGGTTATCCGTTCGATGAAGACTACGCGCCCGCCGCGTTCCTGATTGCCCAGGGGGAAAAGCTCTGGCTTGCGCCATTGCTGCTTCCCCTGGCATTGCCGCTTCTCGCACTAAGGCATTCCAAGTCTGACACCGCCTACGCGCGCTTGCTGGTCCTTGCCGGCGCTCTCGGGTTCGCCTGGATGATCGTGCAAGGATTTTCCATCGGCATTCGCGGGTACAATTTCGAATGGATGAATGCCGCCTTCGGGCCGCTGGATGACCGGCAGTTCGGCATGGGTTACGGCGCCATGATCTGCGCGTCCGCTTTCCTGTTCCTGCTGACCCAGGGCATCGCGGCGCGTGGGGCGGTCAACGGCGATGTGTTCGTCGTCAGTGCGATCGGCGGCGTGATCGTGATCGTCACGGCCTTCGTTTTCTTTCCAATCGCCAAGATGCTGTTCGCAGCTTTCGTGACCGACGACGGCACCTATTCGGTCCTGGTGTTTTTCGACAAGTTCTTCGACGACCGCATCTGGGGACTTGGGTGCCTGGCAGGTGCGCGCTGCGGCGCCGCGTGGAACTCTCTGTTCCTGGCCGTCCTTGTCGGGCTGATCACCACGCTTCTGGGACTTGCGTTCGCTCTTGTCGTCACGCGCTCCGGAT
Organism: Pseudomonadota bacterium; assembly: GCA_039179715.1. Classification (GTDB taxonomy): domain Bacteria; phylum Pseudomonadota; class Alphaproteobacteria; order Rhizobiales; family Stappiaceae; genus Roseibium. Next base: position 576 of record JBCDEN010000688.1, on the reverse strand, counting down.
TTCGCTACAAGCGCCTGATCCGCGCCATGACGGTCTTGCCCATCATCACGCCGCCCTTCGTCATCGGCCTTGCGCTCATACTGCTTTTCGGTCTTTCCGGAACGGTGACCGTGTTCATAGCGGATCTGTTCGGCATTCAGCCGACACGCTGGCTCTACGGCCTCCCGGGCGTCCTGATCGCGCAGACGCTTGCCTTCACCCCGATTGCCTTTCTGGTTCTCATCGGTGTTGTCGAGGGTGTGTCGCCCTCCATGGAAGAAGCCGCTCAAACGCTTCGCGCCAGCCGCTGGCAGACGTTCAAAACCGTCTCCTTGCCCCTGATGCGGCCGGGGCTTGCAAACGCGTTTCTGCTCGGCTTCATCGAGAGCATGGCCGATTTCGGCAATCCGCTGGTTCTGGGCGGAAACTTCGACGTTCTGTCGACCGAGATTTTCTTCGCGATTGTCGGGGCGCAATACGATCAGGGCCGGGCCGCCGTCCTGGCAATGGTGCTGCTTTTCTTCACCCTGTCGGCCTTTTACGCGCAGCGCGCATGGCTTGGAAAGAAGAGCTACACGACGGTGTCCGGCAAGGGCG
>JBCDEN010000689.1:0-2606 GCA_039179715.1 Pseudomonadota bacterium | reverse complement strand
TTTCTGGGCTCAAAATGATGCCTTTCTGCGGGATGTCCGGCATCTGGGTCCGTTTCTCGTCCGTGTTATCGCGATCAGTTGTGTTGCCGTGCTGGTGCTTAAACTGGTGGCTCCCGGGAGGTCCCCTGTCCTGCCCCTGCGACAACCGATTTTTCTGCTGAGCACGCTCATCATGGGGCCGGGGCTGCTTGTAAACACCATCCTGAAAGACAACTGGGGGCGTCCGCGCCCGCGCTATGTCGAGGAATTCGGCGGTGACCTCCCGCATCAGCCGGTCTGGGTCATGTCGGATTATTGCGACCGCAACTGTTCCTTCGTTTCGGGCGAAGCTTCCGCAGCGATCTGGCTCACGTCGATTGCGTTCCTCGTTCCGGCGAGCTGGCGCAAGGCTACCTTGTGTTTCGTGCTGCCGCTTTGCGTGATCCTGTCGTCCAACCGGGTTGCGTTCGGAGGACATTTCTTTTCCGACACGCTGATTTCGTGGGGTGTGACGCTTCTGCTCATTCTCGCCGTCTATCATCTTCTCTACCAGAAAGTTCCGCCGCTGGTCACGGACCGGAAGCTCGATGAATGGTTCACGGTGAAGGGCCGGCGTCTGCATCGTTCGCTCCGCCGAGCCGCGGTTCGCATCAAACGATTGCTCCAAGCCGCCTGACGCAGCTTCTCAAGGACATTCATTCCGACCGGTGGTTTGCGTGTGATCAGGTCAGATGATCGGAGTCGCCTTGCATCTGTTTCTTCCTTGGCCGCGTCCGTTTCAGGATCCTGGAAAAACGCAGCGGTGACCGGTTTTCAACCCAGGTGATCGCATCGTCCAGAGGCGGTGCCGCCCGGCGGCGCCTGCGCAGCAGGCGCGCAGCGGTTCGGCTCGTGCCGACAATCACGATCAGGCCAAGTGCGAGCAAAGGCGCTCCGGTCGGTATGGGCAGCCATACCGTCGCGAAACCCAGCAACAGGAGCAGGGTGGCCAGAGACCACCATAGGAACTTCATAGCGAACCAAGTTTCAAGTCGGGAATGCTACCCTTACCGCAGGCTGTAAGACGGATTTATGACTTCACGGGTTCGAACGCACCGGCCGGGGCCGTTCACCCGGCTTCGGGAAAGCTCGCAAGCAGCTTTTCGCAACCGGAGCTGATCAGGCGGAATACGTCTTCAAAACCTTCCGGACCGCCGAAATACGGGTCGGGCACATCCCTGGGCGGGGCGTTCAGCAACAGACGGATCTCGGCGCGCGGTGTGTTTGCGAGGGCTGCAAGCGCGGCGAGGTTGTTGCCGTCCATCGCCACGATGACGTCGAACCGGTCGAAATCTCCGGAGGTCACGGTCCGGGCCTGTTGATGCGAGATGTCGATCCCATGTCTTGCGGCAATGTCCACGGATCGCGGGTCGGGCGGATTGCCGATATGCCAGGCACCCGTCCCGGCGGAATCGACAACGAAGTCGCCGGTCAGACCGGCATCATCGACCAGCTTGGAAAACATCCCTTCGGCGAGCGGTGAACGGCAAATATTGCCAAGACAGACAAACAGAACTTTGTGGGTCAATGCACTCTCCGATATTCTCAGCAGCGACATCGTGCTTATGGGTGTCGCCAATTGCAATAGCGAACCGAAGGGTTGATCGGATGGTTGAACGACTGAAACCGGAAGACCGGGCAGCAGGGCTGACCACGTTGCCGGACTGGCATCTGTGTGATGGACGCGAGGCGATTTTCAGGTCTTTCAAGTTCAAGGACTTTTGCGAAGCGTTCGGTTTCATGACGCATGTGGCGCTTCTAGCCGAAAAGATGAATCATCATCCCGAATGGTCGAACGTCTACAGAACCGTCGACATCACGCTCGCCACGCATGATGTGGGAGGGCTGAGCGAGCTTGATCTGACACTTGCCCGCCTGATCGATGACGCGGCGTCCCGGACGTAATGTGACGGGAATTCACGCGCCTTTGGCAAGCAGGAAGCGGTGACCGAAATCGGTGCGCTCGCTCGCGACCAGCGTGTGACCGTTTTCCTGACAGAAATGGGGGATGTCGATTTCGGCCATCGGATCGGTGGTCAGGACCACCAACCGGTCACCGTCAGGCAACTTCGACATCGCCTTGCGCGCCTTGAGAACGGGGAGCGGGCATTTCAGCCCCTTCAGATCAAGCAGGGTTTCGGACACAGTCAGCCTTCTTGTTGTCTGCCGCACGGTTGGTTGCACGATGCCTTTTCAAGGGAAGTATCTAGGGTACGGACCCATAAATGAGGCTGAAATGGCATGCGAAATGGCGAAATCCCGTCAGGAAGGGTGCGCGGAGCGAGCTTCCTGCCCGGTCAGCCAAGCTGACGCCACGGGGTGAAGCCATTTCCATGTCCTCCGGATTTGACCGGCTGGCTCCTCCTCCGCGTTGCGAAAGGCTTGAAAATGAACCACATCTCCTGCGCGTCCGCTCCTTGACGAGACGCAAGCCGACTCAAACCATTTCGGCCTCATTTATGAGCCCGTACCCTAGTTCAAAAGGCAGGCAGTTTCCATTCTTTCAAGAGCTATTAATCCACTCTCGAAGCTTCCGGCCAGCTCATGCCGATTACCGACTACCGGCAGGGGATTGAAATGCTCTACCT
>JBCDEN010000480.1:0-3928 GCA_039179715.1 Pseudomonadota bacterium | reverse complement strand
GCCTGATCAAGATGAAACGCGGGATCGTCCGGATCGACCGCACCGCAGAAAACACCGTCCCGGCTGTTGTGACTGAGGATTGGCCCCTTGTGGGAACCGGGAATCACCTGGAGCGGGCCGTTTTCAGGCGTGACGTCTTCCAGCATGACGCCGAATGCCAGCATGTCGTCATTGGTGTGCGGATAAAATGCCCAGTCCTGGTGCCATTCCACGGCGGCACCGCCTCCGGGTGCCTTCGCGTTCAGCTTGGACGTCTGAAGCACGGCATTCGGGCCGACCAGCTGGCGGAGGACCTCGGTAATGCGGGAGTCCTTCAAAACCTCCCAGAAAAACGGATGCTGCTTGTGCGGCAGCTTGATCCGCGTGAGCTTCGGGTTTTCGCGTGAATGTCCTTCATCCAGGTCGTAGACATTGTTGCTTTCAGTGACGTTCCGCGATCTTTCAATGAAATCGTAGGTGATCTCCTGCATCTTCCGGAGTTGCCCGGCGGACAGGACGTCTTCCACGAGCAGATATCCATGCTCGAAATAGAACTCAATCTGCTCGGCTGAAATCATCTTTTCGCTCCGGTTCGACGGTTAATCGGAGATGGTATCGATACCATCGCTTTCAGGGGCGGTCAAAAAGCAAGTCCCGTTCCGGGCTGATCATCAGGCCCCCGGGTGCGAGATCGGTGGATGTCATGCCGATGGACGTCAGACCGATTCCAACGGCAGGGGCAATTCTCTTGAGACCGTTGCCCAGGCGTCCAGGATCAGATCGGCGACCGGTTCGGCATCGGCCGGCAGTGTCGCGTCGCAAATCACCGAAATCCGCATCACCCACTCATCGCGCCAGCAAGCACCGCCAACGAAAATCGAGCCCTCTTCCTGAAGTCTTGCGATGACGGCTTCCGTTAGTGCCTTTCGTTGCAGCCGATCGTGTTCCGATTGCCCGAAACTGACGATTATCTGGTTGAGGACAACGTCATTGACGACACGGACACCGTCTGCGCTGCCGATGCGGAGTGCGACCTTCCGGGCGATGTCGCAATGCCGCTCCACAAGATCCTGAACGCCCCTTCTTCCAAGGGTTTTCAGCATTGCCCAGGTCGGCACGCCGCGCGCGCGGCGGGACAGTTCAGGAACCAGAAAAGAGGGGATGCGGTCCTGTTCACCGACTGACGGCAGATAGCTGGCATCGATGCTCATCGCGCGTTGCAGGCAGTCGCGGTCGCGGACAATGGCGTAACCGGAATCGAACGGCGTCTGCAGCCACTTGTGGCCGTCGACTGCCCAGGAGTGTGCCTGATCAACACCCTCGGTCAGAGTGCGGTAGTCCGGATGCGCACGCGCCCATAGTCCGAAGGCTCCATCGACATGCACCCAGGCATTCCTGCTTCCGGCGATCTCCAGAATGTCCCCGAATGGATCGAACGCGCCCGTGTTGATCTGGCCCGCCTGGGCGATCACGATGGCTGGTCCATCCTGCTCCCGCATCCGCTTTGCCAGATCCGGTGCAATCATGCGGCCCTGACTGTCGGATCTGATCCTGTTGACCCGGTTGCGGCCAAGACCCAGGTAGCCGAGAGCCGAGAAAACCGACGTGTGGGCGTCGTCGCCGACATAAACGGTGACCGGCGGCGCTCCGAACAGACCGTCCTTGTCCGCATCCCAGCCGGCGCGGCGCAAAACGGCACCGCGCGCCGCGGCAAGCGCGGTAAAGTTGCCGACGGTCGCGCCGGTGACGAAACCGACCGCCGCTTCATTCGGCAGGTGAAGCACATCGAGCAGCCAGCCGGCCGCGATTTCCTCAACCGCCGCGGCCGTCGGAGAGGACGTGTGAAAGGCCGCATTCTGGCCCCAGGCGCTGGCCAGCCAGTCAGCTGCCACACCGACCGGCGACGAGCCACCGAGAACCCAGCCGAAGAAACCGGGATGGGTCATCTGCATCAAGCCCTGTTCGCCGCGCGCCACGAGCTGGTTCAGAACCGTAATCCCGTCGTCGCCGGTTTCCGGCAAGGGCTCGCAAAAGACGTCCAGCATCTCGCGGTAGTTGCGCACCGGCGCGCAGGGCTTATCCTTGAGACCGCGCCGGTAGGCAGCCGCATGAGCCTGCGCGGTCTGAAGAACCTCATACCGGTCCGGAGCTTCAGCCCAGGTGGAAACCGGGTGTGGACCTGGAGATGGTGACTTCCTCATCGGTCATGTCCTCCGGAATATCCTCAAACAGCGGCGTGGAGAGATAGCGTTCCCCGGTGTCGGGAAGCATGCACAGGATTGTCGAACCTGGTTCGGCCTTTTCCGCGACTTCCATCGCAATGGCAAAGGAGGCACCGCCCGATATCCCGGTCAGGATGCCTTCCTGGGACGCAAGTTTCTTGGCCCATGCCACACCGGCCATGCCCGCCACGGGCCGCAGGTCGTCATAGTAGTGATTGTTGACCGATTCCTGCAGAACGGCGGGAATGAAGTCGGGGGTCCAGCCCTGGATCGGATGCGGTTCAAAGGCCGGGTGGCTTGCGGCGGGCGAGCCATCGTCGGTCCGTTCCTGAACGTGGCCGCTGCCGAGCAACTGGGCGTTGGCCGGTTCGGACAGGATGATTTTCGTGTCGGGGCGCTCGACCCTGAGAACGCGGCCGACACCGGTCACCGTTCCGCCGGTGCCGTAGCCGGTCACGAAATAATCGAGCCGCTGACCCTTGAAATCCGCCATGATTTCCCGCGCGGTCGTCGCTGCGTGGATTTCCGCATTCGCCTCGGTTTCGAACTGGCGCGCGAGCAGCCAGCCGTGAGCCTCTGCCAGCTCGACCGCCTTGCGGTACATGCCAAGGCCTTTTTCCGCACGCGGTGTCAGGATGACCTTGGCGCCGAACAGGCGCATGAGACGTCTGCGTTCGATGGAGAAACTGTCGGCCATGGTGACGACAAGCGGGTAGCCCTTCTGGGCACACACCATCGCCAGCCCGATCCCGGTGTTGCCGCTGGTTGCCTCGACGACGGTCTGGCCGGGTTTCAGCTTTCCGCTCCGTTCGGCCGCCTCGATGATGTTCACGGCCAGGCGGTCCTTGACGGAGCCGCCCGGGTTCGCCGCCTCGAACTTGACGAAGAGGTTTATCCCTTCGGGGGCAAGATTGTTCATCCGGACGGATGGCGTGTTGCCAATCGTGTCGAGAATGCTGTCATAGGTGTGGCCCACGCCTGATGTGGTTCTGAGTGATCCGCCGGTCATACTGTTTCCTTGCGTTAAAACGGGTTGCAACAACGGACCGCCGGTCATCGAGACGGCAGTCGATCTGCTTACGCTTAGGAAAGTGACACGGCTTTTCAACCAAGTCTTGAGCGAAGTTTGAGGAATCCATGAGGATTCTTGAAAAAGCGTTCCCGAATCATGGAGATCTTTGGATGCGGGTGCGCGGACAAGGGTGCGGCCTCATTCATGGGTCCATCACCTAGGTTGAGGACTCATTCAGCACCACGCAATAACGATTGAGACGAGAGCAATTGCGGCGAGGTAGTTTGTCGCGAGCCGATCGTATCGTGTTGCGATCCGTCTCCAGTTTTTGAGTTTGCCAAACATACGTTCGATGAGATTGCGTCGCTTGTATGCTTCTCGGTCCAGAGGATACGGCGTGCGCCTTGCGGCACTTGATGGAATGACTGCCTTGATACGTTTGGCCTTGAGCCAGTTTCGGAGCTTGTCGGCATCATAGGCCTTATCGGCGAGCAGTCTTTTTGGTGGTGTGATTGCCTGGATGAGCGGAATGGCCATGGATATGTCGGCGACGTTTCCAGGGGTCAGGGCGAACGCGACCGGTCGGCCTTGATGATCGGCCAAAGCATGGATTTTGCTCGTTCTTCCGCCACGCGACGTGCCAATCGCTTGCGTCCACGCCCCCCTTTTGAGCCTTGGGCGGAGCGATGCGCCTTCACATGGCTGGAATCGATGG
>JBCDEN010000590.1:0-3189 GCA_039179715.1 Pseudomonadota bacterium | reverse complement strand
GTAGTGGAAGTTCCCGTAGGTGTACCCGACATTGGACACCCAATCGAGATGCGTGAAGATCCCGTACGGGAAACCTTCACCCCATGCGCCCATGAGCAGGGGCCGGAACACCACCAGGGTCACGTAGGCGAAAATCGCGAAGCTGAAGGCGATCGGAACGTGATATCCCATGCCCAGTTTTCTGCATATCTCAACTTCGCGCAGTGCCCAACTGCAAAACGCGCCAACGGCACATATCGTGATGATCTGCCACAGTCCGCCATCCTGCATCGGGGCGAGCGCCAGTCCATATTCAAGTGGCGGCGGATCTATGCTGATCTGCCAGATGTTCCATGTGGGACCGAGCGCGGCTCCATAAAGGATGAGCCCGGTACCGACTATGGTGAAGAATACTGTCGTAATGCCGAAGAAACCGACATAGAACGGCCCGACCCAGAAATCGAAGAGATCTCCGCCGAGCAGTGTCCCGCCGCGAACGCGGTACTTTCTTTCGAAGCTGAGCAAAGCCATGAAATCCTCCTTTGCTGCCGCTTGGCGGTTTGTCGGCCGCAGCAAATCATTGAAAGCAGTGCTGGTGGCGGAGAACGCCGGTCAAGGCATAGCGCTGACCGTAACAAAGCCACCGCCACCGAAGAGGGTGAACCCTCGGTGTCCGCTAGACCAAAGCAGTGGTCTTTGCGGGATCCAGCATTTCGATATGCGATCCGGATTCCACGGCTTCTGCCTGATCCAGCCAGTTGTACCTTTCGGAACTCAGCAGGATGAAATGAATCAGCACTGCCAAGGTGAAAAGGAAAACCGAAAGCAAAAGAAGCACGCGACGCGGATCGAATATGAGCCAAACTCTCCACATGTCTTCACATCCTTATCTGGTGTGGTCCCTTAGAGCCACGGTTTGTAAAGCCACATCGAAATGTGAGCGAGGAATGGAAAGAGTGACATCAAGATCGCACTTTTGACGAAGTAACGATGAAACTCCTGTGCCTCCCCATGAGAAATCCCCGTGAGGGATTCTTTGTCTGAAGCCATGTGAATGACCTCCTACGCTTGCCTCTCGGCGGTTACCGCGCACAACCCTCGCGGCAGGGTCTCAGTGAAACCGGGGGAACCCCTCCACTGAACTTCTGTCGATGTTCAAAACACCGGCAAAACTGGGGGTCACACGTGAAACGCGTAACCCAGTGCTGCGTAAGCCGATGCCTTGGCCTCCGCGAAAACAGAGCCCTCAGCGCGGCCGTCGCGCGCGCTGAACACCGTGCTGATCCGGACCAGCGCGATCGCGATGAAGCAAAGTGGAAAGACCAGGAAGAACAGACGGTTCATCATGACACGCTCGGCTTCCCGTTCCCGGCAACGGCTGCGTGCAACCTGTTCCTGGTGTGTTGTAGAAACCATGTTCGTTCTCCTTGGTCTTCTGAACCGGATTTGAAACTTCGTGGCTCATGCCGGCGCGCCGGCGGTTTTTGCGATCCTTGCGACATGCGCAAACGTGACTTCGGTGGAATTGTCGGCCCAGGCCTCCAGCTCGGCTGCTTCGCGCAGCCGCTTGGCTGCCGAAATGCGGACCAGGACCGGTTCCCTGTTGATCCGCGCATCGAGGGCCGCGAGCGCGTCCGGGTGCCAGTCGAATTCCGTTTTCTGACGGGCGGAAGTTGCCTCGATCGCGTCGAGCTCGCCGGCGCGCGGCAGAATTTCAAACAGCACGTCGAAGAGCGCGTTGCAGATCTCCTGGATCAGCCAGCACGCGCCGGAATACCCCATCACCGGTGTTCCGGTGTGCCGGCGCACCACCGCGCCCGGATAGGAAAGCTGGATGAATTTGCCGCGCGAACCGGCCTCGGCCATGTACATGCGCTCGTTGAAGGAGCCGAACATGACCATGGGGCTTTTGCTCGCGGTCAGCGCGGCGACTTCCGGATTGTCGGTCTTGGCGCCGGCCTTGCGCGAAACCGCGAACGCGCAGGGAAGACCCATTTCCTCTTCAAGGAAATTCCGGACGCCGCGCACATAGGTCTCGTTGGCGACAATCGCGAAATTGGCAGTCGCAAAGAAATCCTGCGTCACCGAGCGCCAGAGATCCCACAGGGGTTTCAGCGTCGTGTGTTTTTCCTGCTCGATGAAGGGTTGCGGGTCCAGGTCAAGGATCTCACCGAGCGTTTCCAGGAAAGCGGTCGTTGAATGAATTCCGATCGGTGCCTGCAGGTAGGGCCGGTCCATCGTCTCGCAAAGCAGGCGGCCGAACTCGCGGTAGAGGCAGATATTCGCATCGGCATCGCCAAGTTTGCGGAGATCTTCCACGTGGCTTCCGAGCGGGAAAATCATGTTGATCTCCGCTCCGATGCCTTCAACGAGCCGGCGGATTTCATGCAGATCGGACGGCATGTTGTAGGTGCCGTAGATCGGGCCGATGATGTTGACCCTGGGCTTGGCGCTTTCCTTGCGCTTGCGCGGTTTCGGAACGCGCTTGGGGCCAAATTCCGTCCAGAGCCATTTCATGGCCCGGTCCGCGCTCTGCCACTGGTCTTCGTCGATTGTGCGCGGCAAAAAGCGCTTGATGTTGGACCCTTCCGGCGTGACGCCGCCGCCGATCATCTCGGCGATCGATCCGGTCACAACCACGGCCGGCAGGTCGGGATCGAGCACCTGGCGCGCCCGCTTGATCGCGCCTTCCGTCCCGTGCTGGCCAAGTTCGTCTTCCGACAGGCCGCTGACCACGATCGGCAGTTCGTGGGGTGGCAGTGCATCGGTGTAGTGAAGCACCGATGTCACCGGCAGGTTCTCGCAGCCAACCGGACCGTCGATGATGACCTGGAGACCCTTGATGGCGGTGAAAGCGTAGACGCTTCCCCAGTAGCCGCCGGCCCTGTCATGGTCGAGGATCAGCATCCGACGCTCTCCCCGTTATCGACCGCGTTTTGCGACTTCTTAAGGCGCGCTGCGTATTTCTGGCGGTAGCCGCTCTTGTCTTCCGGAACCCCCTGCCAGATGCCGGCGGTATCGTCCTTGCCGACACCGACAAAGAAATCCTGCATTTTCAGGAACCGGTCCTTGTTGGCGATCGCGGCGGCGATGACACCTGGCAGGGAGCCGGTTCCGGCCGGTCCCATCAGGGGCCGTGCGGAAATGAGATTCGTGAAGTAAAGCGAGGGCGTCGCGTTTTCCTTGGCTTTCTGGACAACCGGGGTCGTG
>JBCDEN010000614.1:0-3065 GCA_039179715.1 Pseudomonadota bacterium | reverse complement strand
TTTGAATGATTGGAGAGGCGATTATGCGACTCCGCATCAATACCTTTGTTCTCACAGTCTTTTTTGCGGTTTTGTCGGCTCCGGTTTCTGGGGCGGAGGAAACTTCGGGGTCACGCTATTCAGTGTTGCCGAAAGTATTCGAAGAGACCCCGAACGACCCGGTCGAGCAACAGCGGCTGATTTACGATTTCATCTGGCGGTCCTTTATCGCCCTCAACTGGCCGAACGAACCGATCAAGATCGAGACCAGGAACGGCAAGCCAACGATCGTGTCCGGCCTGCGCGGCAAGCCGGATCCGACCATTCCACTAAGCTCGCTAGGGCCGAAGGGCGCCCAGCCGCTTACCGTTTGGGAAACCTACAAGGAGCCCTTCGAAGTCTTCCCACCGGCTGAATGCTGGGATGACCGAGCCGAATGGAACAGCGTAAGGCCCCGGCCTCCCAAGGCGCCTGCCGCCGCTCCGGTTTTGCAGGCCGGACAAACCTCCGTCCCGCCGCGCTCGCTGTTGGCCTATCCGATTGACCTGACCGGTTATGCAACGGACACGTTGCAGCCCTATTTCTTTCCGTACTTCACCGGACCGCTCTATGATCGGAACGGCGGTCTTGTCCGCTATGAAGTCGCGGTCAATCGCGCTTTTTTCCGCTATATCCGGCATTTCCGGTATTACAACGCGGCAGTGCAGCGCAAAGCCGTGCGGGAATACATCCAGGGCACGCGGAATGGACAAGCCTTCCAGCGTCCGCCCTTCGGCAACAGCCAAGAGACCGGCCCGGGCGGCTATCTGAGCGGGCTTCCGGATTTCCAGCAGACCGGCTTCGTCGACCTCAAAGCCGCCTGGCGTGTTCTCGACACAAGCAAACCCCAAGAGGCAGCGCGATATCTGCGCCGCGAACTGGTGGTCGGATTCAACCCGGACGGCTCGCCGCAAAAACAGATGATGGGGCTCGTCGCACTGCACATTCTCCGGTGGACGCCGAACGGCTACGATCCGCGAAAGAACGTCGAAGGATCTTTCGTCGCCTCGACCTTTGAGCAGGTCGACAACGTCACGGCAAACGTGGATCGCGCCGGCGTGCGCATCGATCCGACATTCAACGACGGGCAACCACCCGATCAGGAAGAACGGACCTATGGGTTTGCCGGCGAAATCCCGAAATCCGGTGAAGTCGGGCCCGTCAACATTTATCGCGCCGATTCACAGGCGCTGCCGCCTGCAGTCGTGAAAATCAACGAGCACTATCAGAACCTGGCGCCCGTGAAGGACTCCGTCCTGCAATTTTACCAGCTCATCGGCACCCAGAACAAACATCTCGGCCCGGTGTCTTTCGCTTCCGAAGCCGAGCGCGAGACGAACGGTCCGCAAGGCCCGGTAACCGGCCAGATCACGAACGCGAACAATCTAGTCAATTCAGCCCTTGAATCCTACACGCAGAAAAACTTCGCCTGCATCCTGTGCCATATCAAGGCACGGCCGTTCGGCGTGATCCCGAGCGACAAACCGGGCATGAAACAAATGGCCGGCGTGCCGGATAAGGCGTTTCAGGATGATCGCTTCAAGATCCTGTCGTTCCTGCTGCAGAGCGCGACAGAACCGCCGAAAAAGGGCGAACCTGAAAAGCTCTGTATCGACTGACCGCCGCAACGAGAACATGTGCCGCGGAACCAAACCGGGTTCCCTTAGGTTTGCTTCTGCCCACATCCGGAAACATCCCGTCCGCAATCCGTTGCATTGTCCTGCGCACCCCCGTGCAGGCACCAGTTCGGCCCCGGCCGTACGGCCGGTTGCGCGAGTTTGTTTCCGCCGGAAATTCGAAGCCTTTGCCACGTCGTTTCAGCTCTGAATCTTGAGAAGGACTGGCTCACATTGACCGAATGCAACGGGTTGCAAAGCTGATTGAAACAGGACCTTGCGCCATGCCGACGGCGCAATTCCCCAGAGTCGACTACGGGTACAGCCGCAAAGCGGCCGTCAGGTGTTCGGCTCCTTGTCGAGCCGATAGGCAATGCCGTCCAGCGCGTCGGAAACGGCCGGATAGAGCGCACGCACCAAAGGATCGTGACCCGGAATGATATGGTTTTCGGTTTCGGCGAGGCTGTAGAGGGTATCGAATCCCTTCAGCATGTTTTCCGCATCGACGACAATCGGAAAGAGTTTTCGCTTCTGGAAATTCTCGTAGTAATGCGAAGCGTCCGAGGCCAGCACGACCCAGCCGCGCGCGGTCTTGACCCGGACGCATTGCAGGCCCCTGCTGTGGCCCCCCACCAGATGCGCGGTGATGCCGGGCGCAACCTCACCCATACCATCGAAGAACGTCACACGACCGGAATAGACCCGTTTGACCATGTCGCAGACATGCCCGGCGGTGAACGGATACTGAAGCACCGCGTCGCACATGCACGGACCGGTCGCATACGCCATCTCCGCGGCCTGCAAGTAGAACCGGGCGTTCGGGAAATGGTCGAGCGTGCCTGCATGATCGTAATGCAGGTGCGTTATGACGACGGTTTCCAGGCTGGCGGGATCGACGCCGAACGCGGCAAGAACCTCCCTCGGATCCTGTAAGACGGCGCGGTTCCGGCGCGTTCCTTCCGCCCGGTCGTACCCGGTATCCACTAGAACGCTCCGGTTTTCGTTGCGGATCAGCCAGACGAAGTAATCCATCGGATGCGGACTGGCATGATCATCCTCGAACAGGAAGGATTCCCGCCGCGTGCGATTGTTCCGTTCCGCGTATTTCAGCGCATAGACTTCGTAGACTTCTTCGGTCATCGGCAGGTTCGCTCCCGGGTATGCAGGTTTTTCGCAACGGGATCGCCCGTTCGGTCACGGACGGCACGTGCGCTTTTTCACGGATCGGTTTTACCGCACACGCCACACCCGGCAAATGTCAGGTTTGGCAGAGGACGGGTGTAGTCAGGTATTCGCGGGCATGCTTAACGGGAATGATTAACTGTCCGTGCAGGAACTCCTTGTTCACGCACGACGCGAAACCTAGTTTCGATGCCAGGCGCTGGGAAGGGGACGGAGACCTGCGGTCCGTGCAAGGACCGTTAACCTGGT
>JBCDEN010000638.1:0-2915 GCA_039179715.1 Pseudomonadota bacterium | reverse complement strand
GGAAGGCCGGAACCCTGTAACAACCTGTTTCGCCTTCTTCGTCAGCCTCCGTCCGCTAGGAGTACTGGTTCCCGGTCTTGCCGCTGTGGCGGCACGTCCGGGACGACAAATCGGGGACACAGGGTAGTATCCCGAATTGGCACCGCAAGGAATTATGCTGCTTTCGCAGGTGCATAAGTTCGACAGAACTTTCTGAACCGGACAGCAGTGGGTCGAGCCCTGCAATGACAAACGTTGGTTGAGATGGTGCCGCACCCTGTTGGGGTGGGCGCGGCACCAGGTTCTCAGGGTTAGTTCACGTCGGCGTCGCGCGCGCCGTTGATGTCGGTTTCAGCTGCCTTGACGGCCTCCTCGAGCGCACCGAAGATTTCCCCGCCGCGCCCGACATTGTCCTTGAACCAGTCATAGACCGGAGCGGCGGCTTCCTTGAAGGCGGCTTTTTCTTCAGGCGTCGGAACGTAGAGGTCTCCGCCGCCGGCGACGAATTCCTCGTATGCCGCAATGGACTTGCGCTTCGGCGAGGCGAAGGTTGCCTGCTGGAGGGCATAGAACCCGTCGACAACGACGCGGCGCATGTCTTCCGGCATGGACAGGAACTTTTCGTTGCTCATCCACCACAGGGCGCCCATGTAGGCATGGCCGTCCAGCGTGACATACTGCAGGCCGGCATCCGGGAACTTCATGCCCATGATGTCGGTGATGCCGTTCTTGGAGCCTTCAACGACGCCGGTCTGGAAGGAGGTGAACAGCTCCGGCCACGGAATCGGGGTCGGAGAGGCGCCCAGTGCCTTGACCAGTTCCTGCGGCAGGTCGGCGACGACCGTGCGGATCTTCAGGCCTTCCATGTCGGCCGGAGCCGCAACGCGGCGCTTGGTGTTGGCGAAATTCCGCCAGCCGCCGGTGTTGCCGACCGTCATCAGACGGATTGTGTTGTCGCTATCTTCAAGTGCCATTGTCCGCATGGTGCGTACGAAATCGCCGGAAAGAACATGTTCGGCGATCCGGTCGTCGGACATCATGTAAGGCAGATCGAGAACCTGGACATAAGGGAAGATGCCGGAAGCGCCGCCCGATGTTGAGATGTAGATGTCGATCGCGCCGCCGGCGACGCCCTGAAGGCATTCAGCGCCGTTGGAGCAGAGCTGCGTGCCGATGAAGAGTTCAACTTCGATCGCACCGTTGGAAGCGGCTTCGACGAAGTTCTTGAAGACGACAAGACCGTCATAGTCCTCGTCGTTCTCGTTGGAGTTGGCGGTTGCGCGCAGCGTGTAATCCGCGGCAACGGCACTCAGCGACGATCCGGCAAGCATCGCCGCGACGGTGAGTGTTTTCAGGGCAGATTTGAGCATCAGGTACCTCCCATATAAAAGCTCAAGATCAGTTGGCAAATCCGGTCAATCGCGGGATCGTCATCGAAAGTGCCGGTATGTAGGTGATCAAGAAGATCACCGCGATTTCTACCGCCAGAAACGGCAGAATGGCTTTGGCAATGGTTTCAACCCGTTCTTTTGAAACCGATGCGGCAACAAATAACACCAGTCCCATGGGCGGTGTGGCAAGACCGATGGTCAGGTTCACGCTCATGATGATGGCAAAGTGAATGGGATCAACACCCAGTTCCACGAAAATCGGTCCCAGGATCGGTCCGAGAATGATGATCGCCGGCCCCGCATCCAGGAACATGCCGACAACGAACAAAAGCAGGTTGATTAGGAACAGCAGGATCAATGGATTTTCGGACAGCGACAGCACGAAATCGGCCATGATCTGCGGCGCGTAGCTGAGACTGACGACCGTCTTGAACGCCATCGCGGCGCCCACCAGCAGCAGAACCACGGCAGACGTGATGCCGGCCCTGTTCAGGATGCCCGGGATTTCCTTCATCTTGAGGGAGTGCAGGACGAAGAACCCGATCAGAAGGGCATAGGCCACCGCCACCGCTGCGGCTTCCGTTGGCGTGAAAACACCGATCAGGATGCCGCCGAGAATGATGATCGGCGTCTGCAGCGGGGCAACAGCCTTCTTGCACACCATCCTGAAGTCGTCCGAAACAGCTCCGCGCAGACCCATCAGGATAAAATGCGAGATCGCCAGCAGAGCGACGAAAAGAATTGCCGTTGTTCCACCGGTCAACTCGAGTGACATCTGACCGGCAATGCCAAAGGCGATGGCAAGCAGAACGGATGCAAGATTGACGCGCAAAAGCGCAAATGAAACCCAGTATTCCACCGGGGCCATCTTTTGTCCGGGGTTCACGATCCGTTGGGCCTTCGGCAGATCGTATTTGTCTGCCATCAGCCGCACCACGAACATCAGCCCGACGCCCACCATGACACCCGGCACGATACCGGCCAGGAACAGCGCAGCAACGCTCTCGCCCATGACATAGGCGTAGATGATCATGATGCCGGATGGCGGAATAATCGGTCCGATGACGGAGGAGGCTGCCGTGACAGCGGCTGCAAAGCGGCGTGTGTATCCCTGCTTTTCCATGGCCGGAATGAGCATGGAGCCAAGCGCGGACGTGTCTGCGACCGCCGATCCTGAAAGGCCTGCGAACAGCATGGAGGACAGAATGTTCACATGCGCAAGACCTCCGCGCAGGTGACCCATGAGCGCCTGGCTGAATTCCACCAGACGGGTCGTGATCCCGCCCTTGTTCATGAGCTCGCCCGCGAGCATGAAAAATGGAATCGCCATCAGAGGAAAACTGTCCATGCCGTTGTAGACGTTACGGTATAGCAGAGTGATGTCACGCTCCTGTCCGCTCATCCACAAGAGGATGCCGGGCGCTGCGAGCAGGCCGAAAAAGACCGGCAGGCCGATCATCAGGAAGAACAGGAAGACGGGAAGGAACCAGATCAGCATCAGTCGGCCCCCGCCATGTCGGCATCCGGAATGGCCGGAAGGCGATC
>JBCDEN010000585.1:0-3207 GCA_039179715.1 Pseudomonadota bacterium | reverse complement strand
CGGCCATGAGGTCTCCGGTCACATCTCCGCACTCGGCGACGGTGTTTCGGGACTGTCGGTCGGGCAACTCGTCGCCGTGTCCCCGTCCCGGCCCTGCGGCAGTTGCCGTTTCTGCAATGAGGGTCGCCACAACCAGTGCCTCAACATGCGTTTTTACGGCAGCGCCATGCCCTTCCCGCATATCCAGGGCGCATTCCGTCAGGTGCTGGTGGCCGATGCATCGCAATGCGCGCCCGCAGACGGCCTGACCTCCGGCGAGGCGGCCATGGCAGAGCCGCTGTCGGTTTGCCTGCACGCGGCACGCCAGGCCGGGGACATGATGGGCAAATCGGTGCTGGTCACCGGCTGCGGCCCCATCGGCATCCTGTGCATACTGGCCGCCCGCAGGGCGGGCGCGGACCTGGTGGTCGCGACGGATCTCAGCCCGTTCACGCTGGAAATGGCGAAGACGGCCGGCGCCGATCTCACGATCAACATGGCAGAAAACGCGGACGGCCTGGACCGCTTTACCCCGGACAAGGGCACGTTCGAGGTTCTGTTCGAATGCTCCGGTGCCGCCCCTGCCCTCACCGCGGGAATTGGCGCAATGCGTCCCGGCGGCAAGATCATCCAGCTCGGTCTGGGCGGCGACATGAGCCTGCCCATGATGGCAATCACCGCGAAGGAGCTGGAACTGAAAGGCTCGTTTCGCTTTCACGAGGAGTTCTTCACCGCCGTCAGCCTGATGCAGAAAGGGCTGATCGACGTGAAACCTTTCATAACGCAGACACTGCCCCTTGAGGAGGCCGTCGCCGCGTTTGAACTCGCCAGCGACAGGAGCCAGGCGGTCAAGGCACAGATCGCGTTCGCCTGACGGGTGCATGCATGAACACCATCAGGGCTTCGCGCCGGCCTCCTCTGGCCCGGCGTTAAGCTCCGACGGCGGCGAGCCCCGCCCTTGCGACCTCGATGTCCTGCTCGCCCGATCCGGAACCGACGCCGATGCCCCCCAGGAGCACGCCGTCAAGCCGGATCGGCAGCCCGCCCGGCAATCCGGTGACCGCGCCCCCGGTCGCAAGACCGATCGCGGTGCGCACGCCTTCCGGGATATTGAGGCTCTCATTGCCGGTGGACGCTGCCGTCAGCGCCTTCGCGAGCGCACTCTTGCGGCTCAGAAATTTCGCCCCCGTCATGCGGACCTCTGCAAGCACCTCGCCATTCGCATCGACGATGACGATGCATTGGGGTTGCCCCATCGCTTCGGCCTTTTCCACTGCGGCCACCAAGGCCGCCAGCGCGCCCTGATGCGTCAACACTTTCGTTTCCCGGACAAAGCTCATGTCTGCTCCTGACTAACGTGATTTGTTATCGATAACATATTAGCATGAACATGGAAATCAATCTATCCGGCGCGTGACAGATCCCATGAAATTGAGGGATCCGGAATCCGGACAGCAAAAAAGCGGCACGGGGTGCCGCTTTTTCTTTGTCTCCATTGACCCACCCGTTTAAGCGGGCAGAGCAGTTGCCCCGGGGATGTCCCCTATGCAGCTGCGACCTTTGTCAGGAAATCGTCCACGACACCCTTGAGGTGGCGCGCATGATCGGCAACTTCGTTGGATGCCACTTCCACCTGGCCGGCGGACTGGGCAGCCTCGGCAACCGCGTTCATGACACCGGAGATGTTGTTGGCAACGCCCTGCGTACCTTCGGCGGCATCGCGGACATTGCGGGAGATCTGCGCAGTGGACGCATCCTGTTCCTCGACCGCTGCAGCAATGGCTGACGTCGTTTCGTCGGCCTGCTCCATCGTGTCGCGGATCTCCTGGATGGCAATAACGGAGTCGGCGGTCGAGGACTGGATCGCTTCGATCTGCGTGGCGATTTCCTCGGTCGCCTTCGATGTCTGCGTCGCAAGCTCCTTGACCTCGGCTGCAACGACGGCGAAGCCTTTTCCGGCCTCCCCGGCCCGTGCGGCCTCGATAGTGGCATTGAGCGCCAGGAGGTTGGTCTGTTCCGCAATTGCACGGATCAGCGTTACGACTTCGCCGATCTTGTTGGCCGATTCCGCAAGCTCGGACACCTTCTCGGTCGTCATGCGGGCACTGCCCGATGCGTTGGTGACGATTTCTGTCGCCCGGGAGACCTGCTCACCGATTTCCGCGATCGACCCGGCAAGCTGCTCCGTCGCGGCGGCCACGGATCCGACATTGTCGGAAGCCGTCGTCGAGCTGCTTTCGGCTTCAGATGCCTGCGAGGTGGTCTCGCTGGAAATCTGGCTCAGCACCTGAGCGGTCGCCTGCATCTGTTCCATGTTCGCAGTCACGTTTCCAAGCACCGATTCAATCTCATCCCGGAATTCCGTGATCATGCTGTCGATCCGGCCCTGACGCTCAAGCTGCGCGTTCTGTTCCTCGCGCGATACGGCTTCAAGGTTGCTGCGCTCGATCGCATTTTCCTTGAACACCTCGACCGCCTTGGCAAGATCGCCGATTTCGTCTTTGCGCGTGGTTCCGGCGACATGAACATCAAGGTGACCGTCGGCGAGCTCGCGCGTGATGCTGACAAGACCCAGCAACGGCTTGACGAGACCACGATCGACAACGAAGAGCCCGATTGCCGCCGCGATCACGAGGCTTGCGATACCGACGCCGATCAGGGCCATCGACCCATTTTTGAGAAGCGCGTTGATCTGCTCGGATGCCTGGTCGACGGCAGCCAGTTCAAGTTCGATGAGCGATGCCACCGATTGGCCGATGCGTTCGACTGCGGTGAACATCTCGGTCACCTGCTCATTCGACTTCTGCGTGCTTCTCAGCTCCTCAAGATGATCGCTGAGCAGACCGTTCTGCGGATCGCCGTAGGAAAGCAACTGCTCGAGCTGTGCCTGGATGTCTTCCGATCCAAGCGCATTGAGGCCGTCGCGCATATGTTTCGCGTCGGCGGTGACTTTCTCCTGCAGCGGAACAAGCAGCGCTGCCTCTTCCGTCAGGCCGCCCTGAACGAGGGTGGCAACAAACTTGTTCGCAAACGCCTGCGCTTCGAGCGTGGTCTTCAGCTGACCGACCTGGTTGTTGAGAAGATCGGAGATGATCGCCGAGTTTTCCGTGACGGCCTCTTCTGTGTCGATCGTCAGCGTGAACAACTGATCGTCAATCTGCATGATCAGCGCATCGTCGATGGCCTTCTGCAGGCCGATGGCCTCATGCAGGGTCTTTTTCTGCTGGT
>JBCDEN010000550.1:0-3416 GCA_039179715.1 Pseudomonadota bacterium | reverse complement strand
GGGAAACGTCGAGGAGATCCGCGACGAACTGCAATGCTCCAACGGTCTCGCCTGGAGCGCCGACGGAACCTACATGTACCACGCCGATTCCACGCCTGGATGGATCGAGTGCTATGCCTTCGACCCGGCAACGGGCGCCCTCGGCTCCAAGATGCTCTACGCCCAGCAGACCAACGCGACCGGCCGCCCGGACGGCGCGACCGTGGACGCGGACGGCAATTACTGGAGCGCCGGTGTCTCCGCCGGTCTGCTGAACTGCTTCGCGCCCGACGGCAACCTTCTGGAAGCGATCCCGATGCCGGTTTCCAAACCGACCATGCCCTGTTTCTGCGGCCCGGATCTCGACCAGCTGATCGTCACCACGATCAAGCAGTCCACCGACCCGACCGCCATCGAGCCGGACACGCTCTCCGGCGGCCTCTTCCTCGTGGAAGGACACGGGCGCAAAGGTTTGACGACGGAGCGGTTTAAAACTTAAGCCGACAAAACGGCATCGAAAACCGCCACCATGCGGACACAAGCAGCGCAATGAACCACGCTGTGCTTCGCGTTGCTATTGCAGTCGACGTGGTCTCGCGACAATTGTTTGGCAGGTCCCGGATCAGGTCCGGGACGGCGCTGATATAGCACTCTCAAGCTGCGGATCTGGAGACGCAGTTAGACGGGCACGGCTCCTCCCCGGTTCCCCTCTCCCGGCGGGAGAGGGTCAGGGTGAGCGGGCAAACGTCTGAGGCGTGCTGACAGGTCTGATCCCTCACCCGGTCTTTCAGGCCAACTTCTCCCACGGGGAGAGGTGTCCGGGCCTGTGGGTGGTTCGGGGCATTGCACGCATCCCTCATCGCAGCAGATTGATGAGTTGATCCCGTTCCCCCGGTGCCGCCCCGGCCCTGAGCCGGGGCCTCGTTCAAAGAAGCTCTCTGGTCCCGGATCAGGTCCGGGACGGCGCTGGCACTCAGGCGCTCATCAGAATCTGATCGCGAAGCGGGCCACGCTTTCCAGAGCGTCGACGTCGTCGCGAATGTATCCCGACCGCAGCCTTCATCATATCGAGTGCAAGCGCGAAATTGTGCAGTTTTTCTTGGTTCACACGGCCTCAGTTGAAGGCAGAGCGAATTTCCCTGCCTTCATACCGGTGTGAAGAACAAAATTCCGGCGTCAGTGACGGCAGCCTCTGACCTTCACCGGCTGCCACACGGTGCGGGCCGGTTCCACCATGACCTGGCGGCTGACGGTCTTGTAGACGGCCGGTTCCCTGATCACGTGGCTGGACGCCGGTTGCAGCATCACCTTTTCCTTGGCGGTGCTGTAGATTGCCGGATGGCGCACCGCGACCTTTGAGGCCGCCTGCACCTGAACCCGCTCGCTGACGGTTTTGTAGACCGCCGGATGCTGCACCTTGCACAGCGTTTTGACGCCCTTGATCATGCGGTATTCCCAGCCGACGCTGGCGTTTTGGACCATCACCTTGCGGTGGCGCGTCTGGTAGACAGCCGGTGTTTTCCGGTAACTGACGCGCTCGGGCTGTACCAGAACGCGGCGCTTCTGATAGCCGTAAACGGCCGGCCTCTTGACGACCCTCTGGGCCGCGGCCCTGACCAGAACACGTTCATGAACGGTTTTGTAGACAGCCGGAATCGTTGCCTGCTGATAACAGGCAAGCGCCTTGCCGCCTGCATGGGCAAAAGATGCAAGAAAAGGTGTAAGTGCCAGCGCGATGACCGCGCTCCAGGAACTGCGACGCATAAACTCATCCCCCAGTCTGGTGCAGGAAAATGTCCTGCAACTCGATTTTAGGGAATTTTGACAAGGCTTTAAAGCAAAAAGTTAACGCCCGTTAAGAGATTGCGCTTCGAATGTCTTCTATTCAGGCCTGTTCCTTCGGGCCTTTTTCGTAGTCCGTGTCTTCGTTGATGATATGGCGCGCTTCTTCCGGCACCCATTCCCCCCAACGGGCCTGAAGCTGATGATCGACCGACACCCGGTCGTCGAAGACGAAACATTCGCCCTTCCAGAGGCTTTTATCTTCCGGCACTTTTTCAAGGTAGTTCAGGATGCCGCCTTCAAGATGGTAGACCTCTTCAAAGCCGTTTTTCAGCATCCAGGCACTTGCCTTCTCGCACCGGATACCGCCGGTGCAGAACATGGCGATCTTCGGTTTCTTTTTCAGATTTTCCTGCGCATTGACCCAGTCCGGAAACTCGCGAAACGACTGGGTTTCCGGGTTGAGCGCCTGTTCGAACGTGCCGAAGGCGAACTCATACTCGTTGCGCGTGTCGATCACGACGATATCCGGGTCTGAAATCAGCGCGTTCCAGTCCTCCGGTTTGACATATTCTCCGACGATTTCGTTCGGATCGATGCCGTCCACCGCCAGGCGCACGATCTCCTGTTTCAGGCGCACCTTCATGCGCTTGAAGACATGCCGGTGCGTCCAGGCCTCCTTGTGCGTCAGCGCCGTCAACCGCGGGTCCGCGCGCAGGTGATCGAGCACCGCCCGAACGCCCGTTTCCGGGCCGCAGATCGTGCCGTTGATGCCCTCACCCGCCAGAAGCAGGCTGCCGCGCACATCGTTTTCAACGCAAAATGCCTTGAGCGTATCGCGCATGTCCTCGTAGTCGTCGAGGGGCGTAAAAAGATAAAGGGCGGCAACGAGAAAATCGTTCATCGGGCATGTTCTTTTGCTTAAAGGAGCGCTCGCGGCCAAGGCAGACCTTCAGTCCGAACCGGAGCTTTCGGCGCTTTCTATACAGCGAGCGCCCCCTTTTTGAAAAGTCCGCAGAATATCTGACGCCGGTCCGATGTCGAATTTCTCTCGCGGCACCCGTGTCAATCGGTGACGCGCCCGCCCGGCATCAGAGCGTCACGACCGCCTTGATCAGGGTCTCGCGATCATTGGCAAGGTCCTCGAACCGGCCGGCGATTTCCCGAACCGGGATCGTGAGCGAACAGAGCCCATCCGTGTCGATCAGTCCGTCGCGAATGGCCGCTATCACCGTTTCGAAATCTTCCGCCGTTGCGTTGCGGCTGCCGATGATCTGCGTCTCCCGCTTGTGAAATTCCGGATCGTCGAACCGGATCTGGTCCTTGACGACGCTGACCAGCACATAACGGCTGCCATGGGCAAGCAGCTGAAAGCCCGCCTCGATCGCACGGGCGCTTCCCGTCGCATCGAAAATGACATCAAAGCCGTCTGAGAGCGTTCCGGTCAGGATGTCCGACCCGGCAAGGTGCTGTTTCTCAAAGCCGAACTTTTCCCCTGCCTGGGAGAGACGCGCTTCGCTGAGGTCGAGCAGATGAACGTCCGCCCCCTGAATGCGCGCGAACAACGCCGTTCCAAGACCGATGGGCCCTGCCCCGGTCACCAGCACGCGCATGCGGTCCGTCGCGCCGGCGACTTGAAGGGCGAGCGCGTGCTG
>JBCDEN010000573.1:0-3263 GCA_039179715.1 Pseudomonadota bacterium | reverse complement strand
CTACATTGGAGCCGATTCGCGAAAGGAGACGCTCAAACATGCGACGTCTTTTGATCGGGCTGGGCAGTCTGCTGATCATGCTGGTGGCGATTGTGCTGATCGTCCCTCTTTTCCTGCCGAAGGACGAGATCAAGCGTCAGGTGGTGGAACAGGTGGACAAGCGCCTTGGCTGGCGTGTCCGGCTGGACGGTCCTGTCTCGCTGTCTCTCTTCCCCGGTTTCACCCTGGATGCGCGCGACATCGGCCTGTCCGGTGAAGCAGGTGCCGACGGCATCGAGTTCGCCAAGGCGGACAGGATGCAATTCGGGCTCGCGTGGGGTGGCCTGATTTCGGGCAACATCAAGGTCACGGGCATCAGCCTGGACAATCCGGATATCTATCTCGAGGTCGGTTCGAACGGCGCAACCAGCTGGGAGCCGCGCCGTGATCTCGGCATTTCCGCCGGCAGCACGGATACTGCCGTGCAGACGCAGCAGGGAACTGCCGATCCCGTTACACAAGCCGGTGGAGCGGACGGGGTTACCGGGTCCGGCAGCTATCTGAAAAGCATCGGCGTCGACAGCCTGGAGATCAACGGCGGTACGGTGACCTACAAGGACGCAACACAGGCTGCGCCGCTGAAGATCAGCGATCTCGATCTCGCTCTGTCCGCTCCGGATTTGTCCGGCAAGGTGGATCTGACATCGAACTTTGTGTTTCAGGACATTCCGATCAGCGTTGCAGGCGGTCTGGAGAACCCGCTCGGCATGACTTCGGGCGAACAGGTGCCTCTGGATCTGACGGTTTCGACGGGTGAGAACACGTTCACCGTTTCGGGCGAGGCAGGGCTTGAACCGGTCCGCACGCAACTTGAGATCACCGCGGCCGGACCGTCTCTCAAAGCCCTTGCGGCGTTGGCCGGACAGGCGCTCGATGCCGACCCGGGCGCTTATTCCCTCGATGCGAAAGTGTCGGGGACCGAGGCTGCCGTTTCTCTTGCCGACCTTCATCTTGCGCTGGGGGAACTGTCGCTCGGCGGCGCTGCGGATGCGGATCTTTCCGGGCTCGTTCCTGAAGTGTCCGGCCGTCTTGTCCTCAAGGACGGGTCGATCAAGGATCTCTTGATGCTGGCGGGCCGGGATCTGCCGGCAAGCGGCAAGTTGAGTGCAGATCTTGCATTTGAAACAGTCGGACTAACGGGTGCAGAACTTGTGGCCGGGCTCGACATGAACGGTTCCGTTTCGATCTCCGACGGTGAGATCGGCGATCTTGGGCTCGCGTCGACGGTCGGCGATCCGGAAGCGGACCGTTTGACAAATCTTGCGCTGGATCTCGAACTTCAGGGTCTTGAAAATCCGGTTTCTCTCGGTGGTGCGCTTTCCTGGCGCGGAGAGGCTTTCAGCGTCACGGGTGAAGCGGATACGGCGAGCCTTCTGGCTGGAAATGCCGCGCCTGTTTCTGTCTCCCTGAAAGGGAACAGGGTGAGCGCTGGCTTTGCGGGCCAGGTGGCCCTGCCAGCCAATATCGACGGGGCTGTCAATGTGGATACGGCGGACCTGCGCGGTCTGATGGCGTGGCTCGGTCAGCCCCTCGGTGCAGGCGGCGGCCTCAAGACATTCAAGGCGTCCGGGATCTTCGGGATACAGCCGGATGCGGTTTCCTTCGAAGAAACCCGTTTCACGCTTGATGAAACAAGCGGTGAAGCAAATGGCCGGATTGCCCTTGGCGGGAAACCGAAGGTAACCGCGCGGCTTGCGCTTCGCGAGCTTGTTCTGGACCCTTATCTCGGCGACGCGCCGAAGGCGTCTGGCGGAGGCGGAGGTTCGGGCTCTTCCGGTGGCGGGGGCGGCAGCGCGGGCGGCGGCGCAGCGCAATCCAGCCCCGCCGCATGGAGCAGCGATCCGATCGACTTCTCGGGGCTGCAGGCGGTCGATGTCGATTTCCAGGTGTCCGCCGGCCAGATCCGCTGGAACGACATCAAGATCGATGAAAGCAGCCTGTCTGCAACAATCGAAAACGGTGTCCTGACCGCCGATCTGGAGAAACTGGCGCTCTACGAAGGGTCGGGGAACGGTTCGGTAACGCTTGACGGACGGTCACAGACACCGAAACTGGCTGCGCGTTTCACGCTGACCGGCCTGAGCGCCTATCCGCTGCTGCGCGATGCCGCGGATTTTGAGTGGATCGAGGGCAAAACAGCGATCAATCTCGATGTGACATCCAGTGGCGGGTCGCAACTGGCCCTCGTTCAGGGGCTGGGCGGTGCTGCCAGTTACGAATTCGCGGATGGCGCGATCCGAGGCATCAACATTCCGAAGATGGTCCGCGGCCTGTCCGTGGAGACCCTGCTTGGCTGGCAGGACAATCCGTCCGAAAAGACGGACTTCAGTTCCTTGGGCGCCTCCTTCCAGATCGAGAATGGCATTGCGCGCACGGACGATCTTGCGATGGTCGGTCCGCTGATGCGGATGACAGGCAGTGGAACCACGGACCTTCCCGCGCAGAGCCTTGACTGGCGTGTCGAACCGAATATCGTGCCGACGCTTCAGGGTCAGCCGCCGATGCCGCGCCGCAAGGGCGAGGACAAGAAAATGGCCGGCCTCGGGGTCCCAATCGTGATCAAGGGATCGTGGAACGATCCTCAGATCTATCCCGACATTGCCGGGATCCTCAAGGATCCGAAGGCGGCGTATAAACAGCTTCAGGAAAGCGGCGGCGAGCTGATGTCGATCCTTCAGGGCAACAAGGATGCACCGCAGGAGCTTGTGGAAACGGCCAACGAGACCATCCGGAGGGCAACAGGCGGACGCACGCAAATCGACGTCCAGAAAGTGATCGACGGCGAGGTCGATGACCAGGAAGTGCTGCAGGCCGTAGAGGAAGGTTTCGGATTGCCGCCCGGACTGCTCGGCAGCGTCCTGGGCCGGAACAAAAAAGAAGAAGACAGCAACTGACAAGGCGGCGTTGACGGATGCCGCCCGGAGGCATTGCGAGACGGGGAAACCTGTCAGAACCTTCCGGTTCTGCGGGTCAATTCGATGCCGGGGCTGACGCGCATCAGGCGCATTTCCCCGAAGCTGCGCACTTCCTGTTTGCCGAGATCATCGAGATGAAACTCCTCGACAAGGTATTCCTTCATCGAATCAGGTGCCACCACGCACATCGGATTGGCAAAGGCCTGAAGCCGCGCGGCAAGATTCACTGCGGAACCGAACACGTCGTAGACGTATTTCTGGATGCCGACGACGGACCCGACCGCCGATCCGGTGCCAAGCCCGATACGT
>JBCDEN010000258.1:0-6132 GCA_039179715.1 Pseudomonadota bacterium | reverse complement strand
CGGCGGTGTCGTGACGAGCTGGACGGGCGGCTCGCCCGCCGAGGGCGGCCAGATTGTTGCAACCGGAGATCCCCGTCTCCACGACATACTTCTGAAAGAACTGTCTAGGTCTGACTGACGTCCGCCAGGCCTGACTTCCTGGCTTCGCGCACGACAGTGGCCGTCGATTTGAGGCGCGCCTCGGCAAGTTCCTGTTCTGCCTCGAAACCCGGAACGAAGGCATCGAATGCGGCCCAGAACTGGTCACGATAGACATCGCGCTCCATCATGATCTCATGGGACGCGCCCGGGATCTCCACGTATGCGGCAGATCTGGTGCGGGCAACGAAATCCTCGATAATCGGCGTTGAGACGATCCTGTCCTCCCCGGCGCCGAGCATCAGGCAGGGCAGCTTGATACCCGGACCTGCGGTTCGCCTGCGAAGCGGCAGCATGGTGCGCGCGGCAGCATTCAGCCAACCGAAGGTCGCCGATCCGATGCCAAGCTCCGGCGCCTTGTCCAGAACCTTTCTGCACCGCTCGAACCGCGTCCGGTCCGACGTCTGGCGGTTCTTTTCGAACGGCACCATGAGCTTGCTGCTGCCTCCCGGCACATAGAGCCGGCCCAACCCGATGATGGCCATGACACGTGCCATCGGATAACCGATCTTCTCAACGATGGCCGATGTCTTCGGAGCACTCGCGCGCAAGGGTGGCCTGCCCAGAAGTCCGAAGGTGACAATCCGCATGAACCCGCGGAACGAATCGCCAATCCCCAGGGCATGGGAGCCCGGCGGCAAACCGAGCAGGGGGCTGGTGATGACGGCCCTGTCCAGCATCGTGCGCAGGCGTGCCGTGTCGCTCAAAAGGACAAGCCCGCCCGTGGAATGGGCAAGGGCAAAATGCGGACCGGCATAATGGGCAAGTGAGACTTCCTTGAGGATCGTGCGCAGATCCGTCCGGAACTTGCGGAAATTCGAAATGTGACCGCGCCGCGGACTGCGTGTCACGCGCTGGGAACCGCCCTGCCCGCGCCAGTCGAAGGCGACCACGTCGAAGCCGCGCTTGCGCAGATCTTCAACCACCTCGAAATACTTCTCGATGAATTCCGCGCGTCCCTGCAGCAGCGTCACCGTACCGCGCCGGTGCGGGCCCGTTCCGGCCCAGTGAGCATAGCGGATGCGAAAACCGTCGGATGTGGTTACAAATCCGGTTTTCGCCCCGTCCGGCACGGGATTTTCGGGATGATCGATCAGGTCCATGGTTCCCTGTGATACCCGCCTTCGCACGGCCCGACAACAGGCTTCAGGCCGGCGCATCGCAGCGCCGGCCTGAAGTCACAGGTTGGCTTGGCAAATCCTACCAGCGGTATTGCCAGTAGACGCCGTGACCGATCGGACGGCTGCGGACGATATGTGCATTGCGCGAATCAACAACAAGTCTCATCGGCATGCCGCGCCACCCGACGGCCTTGACGACATACATCGGTCCGCGGCGGTCGATGATCCGGATCTTGTGAAATCCGCGATGACGCAGGCTGCGGCGAATCTGGCGCGGTCCGAGGGAATAATGCCCCCCGCCGTGGCCGCCCTTCCATCCTTGGCGTTGGCCCCTGTGCTTGCCATAACCCTTCTTCTTGTGATGGATCTGGATGACCGGCGCATCCTGCGATGACTGGATCTGCTTGACGGCCGCCAATGGCGAGGCGGCCGCTGCCGGGGCGAACCCGATCGTTGCCAGCAAGATGGCTCCGGCGATCGGAGCGGAAAGTTTCGAAGCAAATGACGACATTTCAATTCTCCTGGTCTGATCGCCAGCGTCTTGCTGACGTTGACCGGAAGATGCCCGATCCAGCTTGAACCAAACCGGAAGAGGCCATTCATCGGGCGTTCATGTCGCATGCAGGCCCCGATCCACGGTCTTGAAATCGAACCGGGCAATTCCCACCTCAGCCGTGCAGGCGCCAGACGGGTCTGCAATCACCTCCCGTCCCGCCACTATGGGGGACAGGAAAATATGAAAATCAGTGAAGTATCTGTTGCTCAAAGGAGGACACTTAAATGCGTCACTTGGACTTCTCACCCCTTTACCGCTCGACCGTCGGTTTTGACCGGCTTTTCTCCATGCTGGACACTGCCGGCAACGACACCCCGAGCTACCCGCCCTACAACATCGAACGCACCGGCGAAAACGCCTACCGCATCACGATGGCCGTGGCCGGCTTTACCGACGCCGAACTTTCCGTCGAAGCCAAGGAACACGTCCTCACGATCAAAGGCGAAAAGACGGACGAGGATTCCGACAAGGAAATCCTGTATCGCGGCATCGCCTCGCGCACGTTCGAGCGCCGGTTCCAGATCGCTGAGCACGTTCGTGTCGACGGTGCCAGCCTTGAAAACGGCTTGCTCCATGTCGATCTCGTGCGCGAGATCCCCGAAGCCATGAAACCGCGCAAGATCGAAATTGCATCCGGTGCGTCAAAGCAGATCGAAGCCAAGACCCATTAATCACCGGGTCCGCATCGAGCGGCTGGACAAGATCGGGCGCCTGGGAAACCAGGCGCCTTTGTTTGTTTAAACGGCACACACCGCCTGTCAGACCGTCCCGGCGAGCGTTTTCAGGAACGTATCCACATCCTCACCGGTGGTCGCAAAACTCGTCACCATTCTGAAGCAGACTTCGTCATCGGCGGGCGCGACATTGTCAGACAGGTCATTGGCCGGCCATTCGTAGATCTTTGCCCCGGCCGCCGTCAGCGTTTCGAACTGGCTGCGGTTGACGATGGGGAACAGCTCGTTGGCTTCAACGGCCCACGCCGTGCGCCCGCCGAGCAACCTGATTCCCTCTGCCAGCTTCAGCGCCATCGCATTGGCATGGCGCGCCGTCTCCAGCCAGCTATCATTTTCGAAATAACCTTCGAACTGGGCCGCAACGAACCGGCTCTTGGAAAAGAGATGCCCGGCACGCTTGCGGAAATACTCAAAGTCGCCCGCCCGTTCGGGGTCGAAAAAGACCACCGCTTCAGCGCACCAGCACCCGTTTTTGGTGCCACCAAAGGAGAGCGCATCGACACCCGCCTTCCAGGTCATCTCCGCTGGCGTGCATCCAAGAGAGACAAGGGCATTCGTGAAGCGGGCACCGTCCATGTGCAGCGGCACCGACCGGGACCGCGCCGTCTCCGCCAGCGCTTCGATCTCGGCGAGCGAGTAGACCGTACCGCTCTCGGTCGCCTGGCTGATCGAGACGGAGGCGACCTGACCATGCATCACGACCCCGTCGGGAAACCTGGACATCGCTTCGGTCAGATCGTCGGGCGAGATTTTACAATCGCTTCCGGATATGCCGACGAGCTTGTTGCCGCTGGTCATGAATTCCGGACAGTTGCACTCGTCGATATTGATATGGCTGTCGCGATGGCAGAAAACGGCGCCGCCCGGCTTTGCGGAACTGGCAAGGGCAAGCGCATTCGCAGCCGTTCCGGTCGCCACGAAATAGACCGCGACCTCACGCTCGAAAATATCGTTGAATGCCCGGCTGACGCTTTCGGTCAACGGGTCTGCACCATACCCGGGTGCAAACCCGGCACTATGGCGGGTCAGCGCCGACATCACCGCCGGAGCCGCACCCGCCCAATTGTCACTTGCGAAATTCATGTGCCGGTTTAAGCAGCTCGCCTTTCAACCGGCAACAGGATTTTGTCAGTAGTACATTTCACGCTTGCGATAGATGCGCCCGAACAGCCAGTCGAGCGAGATGACGCCCGGTCCCTTCAGGGTTGGAACCAGCAACAGGAAGATCCAAAGCAGGCGGTCATCCGACACGATCCCGTAAGGATCATTATCGAAAAAGCCTCCGATCGACTTTGCATCGAGGCCGTGCCCGGTGATGTCGACATATGTCATCACGCAAATGAAGATGATCATGCCGACGCTGGCGAACCGCGTGAACAGCCCGACGACAATCAGAAACGGCAGGATGAACTCGCCCAGGGTCCCGACCAAAACGATCAGGCCATAGGGGAAATAGGCGATCTGGCTCGTGTCGTAGCTGACCTGCTCCATCAGCGTCGGAAACATCTGGGCATAGGCCCCGGCTGTCGGCGTGAAAATGTTCCAGATGCTGCCGCCGATCTTCGTCAGCGCAGACGCCCAGAAGAACTGCAACAGGACCGCTGCGAAAATGAGCCTGGACGCAAGTCCAAGCAGCCAACCGTTGGTGATGCGTTCAAAGAAGCCGAACACAGCCGTATACAATCTAACAAAAAATCCGATGAGAGCACCCATAGACCCCATTCCCTTTCCAGACGACAACCTCAGGCTCTTTGTTTGTTTAAGCCGTTATGAGGGCTGTGAAAACACCATTTGCAAGACAATCCGACAGGGTGTCGGAGAGTGAAAACCCGTCGGCATGCCCGCTCGCCGCGACGGCAGCTTCGGCAAGCGTGACTCCATTGGCGAGGGCGGTGACGAAAACATCGCCGCCGGGGCGAAGCAGCATCAGCTCGACCTCGAATTCAGGACGCGTGATCAGGACAGATTGCGGCACCTGAAGATCGATCGTGATATCCGCGTCCGGATCGAACCTGTTGGCCCGCAGGAGATCCCAGACCGGCCAGACGGATTGGAAGACCCGGCAAGCGGGATGCGTTTTGAAACGAACGTTGCCGACGTCATCCGGCGCGACGGTTCCGATTTCGGCCGGATCGAGCGGCGGTGCGTCCTCGGCATGATAGGCCTGCAGCCACGCCCATTCGGCCCGCGCCACATCCGCAAGATAGGGATAGGCCTGCAGCGGCGGAAAATTCCCGATGAAATCGCCAAGTTCCGCGCCATACCACATCAAGACCGGAGAAACGGGCGGACGCTCTGCCACGAAGGCACGCGCGAGTGCCTTGAAATAATCCTCACCAAGCAGGCTTTCGACGGCCGGGAAGGACTGCTGCAGCGCTTCGCACAGGCTGGCAATGACGTTGTTGCGGTAGACATTGAAGCGCTTGGGCGCGGTCTTGCCATCTGGCCCGATCAGACCCGCGGGTGTTTCCGCGGCCGGATCCCATAGGGCCCTGCCGAATGTGCCGGCATTCACCCTGGGTGGAAGCTCGGACGCATTCATTTCAGACCGCACGCCTCAGATGTGTCGCAGCTGCCTGGCTCAGCAGCGTATCGGCGGCCTGGGCCTCGGACAGAAGAACAGGCCACACCGGCACGTCATTGTCCCATTCGATCAGGGTGGGGACCGGACCGTTCCGGCGGATCACCGTCTCGTAGAGCGCCCAGACCGCGTCGTCCACTTCACGGTCATGTGCGTCGATCAGCAACGGACGCCCTGCATCGTCGATATCCGGAGCATGTCCGCCCAGGTGAATTTCACCGACATCACTGATCGGGAATGCCGCCAGATATTCCTCCGAGGATCTTTCGTGATTGGTGCACGACACGTGGACATTGTTGACGTCGAGCAGCAAGCCGCAACCGGTCCGGCGCGTGATCTCCTTCAGGAAGTCGAGCTCGCTCATGGTGCTCTGCTCGAAGGCGACATAGGTCGACGGGTTTTCCAGAAGCATCTTGCGTCCGACAACGCTCTGCACCTCGTCGATATGATCGCAGACGCGGGTCAGCGTTGCCTGGTCATAGGGCACAGGAAGAAGGTCGTTGAAATAGGTGGTGTCGTGGGTGGACCACGCGAGATGCTCGGAAAACAGACCCGGTTCGTATCTCTTGTTGAGGACTGCAAGCCGGTTCAGGTGGTCCTTGTCGAGAGGCGTTTCGCCACCGATCGAAAGACCGACGCCATGCAGGGAAAGTGGATATTTTTCCCGGATCATCTCCAGCTGGCGGTGAGGCAGTCCGCCTGCGCCCATGTAGTTTTCCGCGTGAACCTCGAAAAACCCGATATCGGCATCGCTCTGGAGGATATCATTGACATGTTCCGCCTTCAGCCCGGCGCCGGCTCGCGCCGGTATGGCTGCGTCGATGCGGTTCGGGCGTGTCTCTTGGGCGACCATGTCTGGCTCCGGGTGGAGAAAAGAAACACAGGCAGGCGGACAAAAACCGCCTGTCTGTGTTTCTTTTCTCCACCCGGAGCCAGACATGGTCGCCCAAGAGACACGCCCGAACCGCATCGACGCAGCCATACCGGCGCGAGCCGGCGCCG
>JBCDEN010000574.1:0-3261 GCA_039179715.1 Pseudomonadota bacterium | reverse complement strand
GGACCGGACATTGTTCTGCTCGCCGGCAACCACGATCTGCGCCTTTATCTCGGGCTGCAATCGCTGACGGTGAAACGCGGATCGCTCAATGCACACATGTTCGTGCGCATGGGCAAGAAGGTTCTACCGCTGCTGCGGGAGGTCTTCGACAGGCATGTCGACTGGGACAGGCAAGAGCCCGGCCTGCCGGGCGAGAAGGCATGCCTGCGTCTGATGATCCCCGGCAAGAAGTGGACGAGGAACTTCCCTGCGATGGCCGCCCGCTATCTGAACGAGGCAGCCGTCCGTAAGGAAATGCGCCGCTTGAAGAAGAAGACGGAAAAATTCGCGGACCACGCCGAGGAAGCCGGCCTGTCGATCCGCCAGCTCTATGCCGCCGCTTTGACATGCCGCGACCTTTTCGTGGAACCCGCCGGGCCCTACGCCTGGTTTTTCAAAAGCATGCAGGCCGTGCATCAGAGCGGATCCCTGCTCTTCGTGCATGCCGGAATAGACGACAGCATGGCGGCGCAGATTTCGGCAAAAGGGATCCCACATGTGAACCGGCGCTTTCGCAAGGAAAGCAGAAAGGATCCCTTCGTCTTCTACTCAGGAACAGTCGCCAACCTGATGCGCACGAAATACCGCGACATCGAT
This sequence comes from Pseudomonadota bacterium, assembly GCA_039179715.1. Lineage (GTDB taxonomy): Bacteria > Pseudomonadota > Alphaproteobacteria > Rhizobiales > Stappiaceae > Roseibium. The sequence goes on along the minus strand of JBCDEN010000574.1, from coordinate 2,625 downwards.
CATCCGTTGACGGCGCGGGGCGTTGAGAACCTGCATCTGGCCGGGGTGAAGATGCTGATCCACGGACATGTCAACCGGCACCGGGGTCAGGAACTCAAGACCAAGCACGGCCTGTTGCATCTGGAAGCCGACATTACGCTTGACCGGCATTCAAGAAGGTCTGAAGGTCTTCACGGCATCGGAACGGGAGCAACGATCATTCATCCGGACGGCAGCATCATCGGCATCAGCTGCGACTATCCGCACGCCAAGCTGTTCGACCCGCATCGGTTCCTCAAGCAACACGGACTGACCTGATGATGGAACGAAAGGGCCGTTTCCGGCACCAATCCCTGCAGGACAAGAAGTCCATCCTGAAAATGCTGGACGCACTCAAACGCGGCATTTCGAAGGGAGAGATCGCGTTCGGCGACGACACCGGTGACATCACCCTGGAGCCGCACGGCCTGATGAATCTCAGGGTCACCGCCACGAACGAAGACGGCCAGTCCCGGCTGGACATGCGCATCAGCTGGACAAATGACAGCCAGGAAAAGAAAGACGTCGGCAAGCTGAAGGTGAAGGGCGGGTAGTTTTCCCCACCCTTCACGTCTTACCTCAAGGGCCGCTGGCCGAAGGACGGCGTTGTTCTGTCCATGCGGTCGAGATTGATGATCGTCGACAGCATGATCCGGTCCTGGCTCCAGTCCGCGGGCTTTTGAATGGACAAGGCCGTGAGGAACACGATTGCGATCATCGGCAGGACGGCAAGGCAGACAAAACTCCAGTGCGGCTGCATCCGGTCCCGTTCCAGGAGCGCCTCAACCCGGCGGCGGAGCTTCTGCGCAGGTGACCTGCGCAGGAACCGGTCCTGCACCTCGATCAGCGCAACGGCAACGACATTTCCGACCTTGTCCCTTGCGGCGAGGCTCTGCCGGCGTCTCAGACCGGCCTGTGCCGCGCGCAGCAGACACATGCAATAGGATCTCAGATCGACATCCGCCGCATCGGTCACCTTCTGGTCGCAGGCAAGCTCGCGCAGGCGCTCGACCTCAGACTTCCAGACATAGAAGAACGGATTCCAGAAAAAGAACGGCCGCAGGAATTCCAGCCCGATCTCCCAGCTGACGTCCCCCTGGCGCAGATGCTGGAACTCGTGCTTAAGGACGAATTTCAGGTCATCCGGCTTTGCCAGCAGCTCCGAGGGGATCACGACATAATGCCGTGTCAGCCCCCTTGCGGAAAAGGGCACCAGCGCATGATCGGACAGAAGCAGGTGCAGCCGTCCGGACCGGCGCCACGAATGACATCCGGCAAGCATCCGCTTGAGACGCACGACGTTGATCCCCAGGCGCGTTGCAAAAAGCGCAATACCCGCCAGCAGGAACACGCCGATTGCCATGCCCGGACCGGGCGCAAGGGACACGACGTTTTCCGTCACACGGCTCCGGAGCCCGAGCAGCGACTGGAAGTCTTCCGCCGGGATGGCAATACCGCCGCGCAGATATTGCGAGACGGCATAATCCGTGAGGTTGACCGCCCCGGCGACCGGGACGACCTTTGCGACCTGCATGTATTGATAGACCGCCACCACGAGCGGCGACAGCACCATGACCGCGAACAGGCCGTTCAGGATGGCCAGCTGATAGTTGAAGGCCAGTTTTCTTCCGAACCGGTTCAATGCCAACTTTGCGGCGAGCCAGATGATGGCCGTGAGGGCCAGCGTAATGTTCAGATCGACGTAAATGTCGAATACCTGGTTAAGTAGCGTCATCTGTCCTCCTCCTGTCCAGTAACGCTCTCATTTCCTCCAGATCGTCGTTCGAGAGTTCGTATTCGTCGACGAGCCGCGCCACCAGGGACGCAGGCGTGCCGTCGAACAGCTTTTCAGATAGATTTCTCAGGGAACGGGACTGGTAGGTGTCCTTGGTCAGCCGGGGGGTATAGATGAATGTTTTGCCTTCTTTCCGGCTGTCCACGAAGCCTTTTTCATCCAGGATCCGCATGATGGTCGCACAGGACGTGTAGGCAAGCTGTCTGTCCGAAGGCAGCGATGCGAGAATGTCCCGCACGGAGCCTTCGCCGAGCTTCCAGAGTTCGGTCATGAACTCCAGTTCGACTTCGGTCAGAAACTCGTTGCTTTTACGCTTTCTCATTACAGCCCTGTGCCGATTGAGGATTGGATGTGGCTCGGGCCATGCCCCAAAAGATCTTTGAGATGATTTGATTGCATGCCCCTGAGCCTATTCATGCACGATTGCTTCGAAATTACTACGGCTAGGCCGTTTTCGGACGGTTTCTTCTGTCCACAGTGATCGTGCATGGGAACGGATCGTCGCGATTCACACCTTCCAGAAACAGAACGCCCCCCAGCCGATGCTCAGCGCGAGCGGCCACCACAGCGGATTGCCCATCAGTCCGAGCCAGGCAAGGAAGATATAGGCCGTGCCGAGCAGGGTGATGAAGAGACGGTCTCCCCGCGTCGTTGTCAGGCCGAGCACACCGCGGCGGGCAGCGCCGCCGGGATACCGGATTTCGAGTACGGTCAGCAGACCGATTGCGGAGAATATGCCGACGAAAAGCAGCGCCGTCGGCCATGTCCACGCCATCCAGCCGAGCATCAGACCCTCCCCAGGGCAAAGCCCT
>JBCDEN010000332.1:0-5363 GCA_039179715.1 Pseudomonadota bacterium | reverse complement strand
GAATTTCGGGCCGTCCGCCATGTGCATCGGCCCGTGGAGCTTGTCCACGGACCCCGGATCGCGGCTGTCGCGCCGCACGGACCAGAGATTGAATTCCTCTCCGTCCCGACCTGTCGCGGCAATCACCGAGAAACTGTCTGGCTCGACCCGCAGCCACAAAAGGTCGCTGTCGCCGATTTCGTTGCTCAGCGTGGTCCAGGCGATGTCGAATGAGGTCTTGTCATTGAGATAGGTCGCTTGTGCCGAAGCAGGCAATGAAAACGCAAGAGCAACGAACAAAATAAGCGGCGCGACGCCGCTGCGCAGACGCAGATATTTGGCCATGATGCACCTCGAAAATTTATAAAGAGGTCCATCATGCCTGCAAAACGCTACGTAAGCAAAGCCGGGTTGTAAGAAGAGCCAGGCTCTGGTTTAGGTTTCGTTCATCTCCGCGAACGTACCGCCAGCTTCGGTGAGCTTGCGCAGCAAGGCAGGAACCTGCCAGTAATAGCTGTCTTCCCGCGCATAGGTTTCGATCCGCCGGACCAGTTCCGCCGTGCCGATCTGGTCGGCCGTGTGCATCGGTCCACCGCGGAAGCGCGGATAGCCGTAGCCGAACAGGAACACCGCGTCGATATCGACGGGCCGCAGCGCGATGCCTTCTTCCAGGACACGCGTTGCCTCCAGGATCATCGCCGTCACGAAACGGCTGACGATCTCGTCGCCGGAAAACGCGCGCGGGGTCACACCCGCCTTGGCGCGTTCCGCGTCGATGATCGCGAGCGCATCCGGGTTGGGACGCGTGCCGTCTGCATCGTAGATGTAAAATCCCCGGCCAGTCTTGCGGCCGAACCAGCCTTTCTCGCAGATTTCGTCGGCAATCGGGATATAGCGTTCCTCTGCGGGACGGGTTGCCGCGCGGCGCTTGTTGGCCGCCCAGCTGATGTCGAGCCCGGCAAGGTCCGCAACCTGGTACGGACCCATGGCGAAGCCGAAGCCGGTGATCGCCTTGTCGATCTCCTCCGGCGAGGCGCCGTCCATCATCATGTAGTCGGCCGCCTTCTTGTAGAAGGTCATGATACGGTTGCCGATGAAGCCGTCGCAGACGCCGGAGCGCACGGCGATTTTCTTCAGCTTCTTGGCCAGGGCGAACCCTGTGGCGACCGTATCTGATCCCGTTTTGTCGGCAACGACAACCTCCATGAGCCGCATGATGTGCGCAGGAGAAAAGAAGTGCAGGCCAACGACGTCCTGAGGCCGGCTGGTCGCGGCCGCGATCTGGTTGACATCGAGATAGGACGTGTTGGACGCGAGCACGGCACCGGGCCTGGCCACCTTGTCCAGCGTTTCGAAGATCTCGCGTTTGACCGTCATATCCTCGAACACCGCTTCAATGATCAGGTCGGCACCTGCAAGGGCCTCAAGTTCCGTGGCCGTGGACAATTTTTGCGAAAGGATTGTTTCGCGCGCCTCGGACGTCAGCTTGCCGCGCTTGACAGCACCGTCGAGATTGGACGTGATCGTGGCTTTCCCCCGGTCGAGACCGGCCTGGTCTCTTTCGGTCATCGTAACGTCAAACCCGGCAAGAAGCGCCGCCGTTGCAATCCCCGAGCCCATCGTTCCGCCACCAATGACGCCGATGTTTTGAACGTCCCGCGGCATCGCGGAGGCTTCCGGGACCTTGGCGACCGCCCGCTCGGCAAAGAAGGCATGGATCAGACCGGCCCGCTGCGGGCTGTCCATACATGCGTTGAACAGACGCCGCTCTTCCTTAAGGCCTTCGTCCCGCGGCAACCGGCTTGCCTCGACGGCGTCGATGCATTTGTGTGGCGAGAAGAGCAGCGGCTGGGTCCTGGCAAGCTTTGCGCGCATGGCCGCAACGGCGTCCGCGTCTTCTGCGACGGGCAGATCGCAGGTTCGTCTCGCAGTCAGCTTGCCTTCAAGAAGGTCCTGGGCGGCTGCGGCCGCGACATCGCGCGGTGTACCCGCATCTATGCGGTCGATCAGACCCTGGTCGAGCGCCGTTTCGACCGAAACCGGTTTGCCGCTCGTGATGAGGTCAAGGGAGGCGGCAATGCCGGCAAGGCGTGGCGCGCGCTGGGTGCCGCCTGCACCCGGCAGGATGCCCAGAGTGACTTCCGGCAACCCGACCCTCGTGCCCAGGAGCGCAACGCGAACGTGGCTCGCAAGCGCGACTTCCAGTCCGCCTCCGAGCGTGGTTCCGTGAAGAACACAGACAACCGGCGTCTTGCTGTCCTCGATGAAATTGCACAGATCCGGAAGCCACGGGTCTTTCGGCGGTTTGCCGAATTCACGGATATCTGCCCCCGCAATGAAAGTCCGGCCCTCGCCGTAAAGGGCGATGACCTTGACGGCGTCGTCTTCCTGCAGGGTCTCAATGGCGTTCCAGATACCTGAACGCACCGCGTGGGAGGCAGCGTTCACCGGCGGATTGTTCAGTGCAACAAGTGCCACGGGACCTTGCCGTTCAACCGACACGACATCGTTGATCCCGGTGTTGCCGGTCTGAGATCCTGAGTGCATGGGTTCCTCCAGAAAGCCGCCCGGGGCGAGCGGAATTGCGCAGGAATGTTCAATTCCGGAAGGGGCTTGTCAAGCCGACGAAACAGAATGGGAAGGTGCCGGAATGGAATGGTTGACCATAAATCTAGTCCTTCGGTGCGGCCTTTGGCGAAAAGGCGCACCGGTCGGGCTTCAGGTCGATCAGCGGCGTGCCGCTCAGGCAGTCGAGCCCGCGAACGATCAGGTTCGGCCCGTCCATCCTGATAAGTTTCGCGCCAACCGTGCCGATCGGGTTCGGGCGGACAGGAGAGCGCAGCGCAAAGGTTCCGAAGGTCCTGTCGCTGTGACCGGGGTTCTGCACAACAAGGTCGCGCCGGGACCTGTCGAGCCAGTACAGCACCTCGATCTGGTCGTAGTCCTCTAGCCCCTTGAGCGCCGGCACCCAGGGTTCGAACACCTCGATCCGGCATTCCGGACCATCCTGTTTGCCCTGGCGCGGACAGTCCTTTCTGTCGGTCCAGGGCGTGTGAATACGCCCGATAAAATGAAGCCGGGCATCATCCGGCTCGGATGTCGGCACCATGATTTCATGGGGGCGGATGTCGCTCATGGATGAATCCCTTGGTGGTGGATCAGTCGGACAGCCAGCGGACCGTTCCGAGGTCCGTCAGGTCATACCCGCCGAGAGCTTCGGCTTTTTCAAGAAAGTCTTGTGTCCGGGCGAAGGCGAGCAGCTTTTGCACCGGCGCGGTGAAATAGGACTTGCGGTCGATCAGAAGATCGTAATTCTCATCGGCCAGCGGCAGGAACGCAAGCTTGAACCGCCGGGCCATCGCCTCGATGCCGAGAGCGGCATCCGCGTCTCCCGAGGCAACGGCTGCGGCCGCATCGCTTTCCGTATGGGCCCTGTCCTTGCAAAGGATCAGGTCGCGTTCTGACAAACCGGCATCTTTTAACAGTTTTTCGAATAGCAGGGCGGCACCCGCACCTGTCTGGCGTTGCGCAACGCGCCGTCCCTTGAGGTCCGACATCGATTGGACAGCTTTTTCAATCGCGTTCGACACCAGCAAACCGCGCTTGCGCACCGCCCAGCCGATCAGAACGCAATTCGTGCTGCCGCTGGCCGATACGGCGGAAACGTTCCAGCCGTCCTCGTCCGGCAGATGCAGGCCGGCGGCAAGTGCGCTGCCGGATGTGAACTTGTCCAGGCCGTCCCGGCTTCCGTTGCACAGCGTTGCAAGGCCGCAGCCGGAGGCGCGGATGGCCCAGTCCAGCAGCGGATCGTGGGAGCCGGCCAGGACAACGGGCCTGTCGCGGATGTCCGTCTCGTCCTCACCATCAATCCAGATGCGGATGGCCTGTGCTGGAAAAAGCAGTTTCCCGGTGATCCGCCGGTGTGGGATCTCGTCGGCGGCAGCCAGATCGTAAACCTTGCGTTCCTTGACGCGCAAAAGATCGGCAACCTCTTTCGTGGTCAGGAAAAGCGGATCTTTTTTCTCAGCATCGGACACGGCAGTTCCTGCATTTTTCAAAGAGCGTAAACGAGAGGTGCGGGTGCGTTCAAGAGATCCGAATGATCGAAAAGTCGGGGTTTTGCAACGGGATGGTCCGCTTCGTCCGGCGTACAGGTCAGATATGTGGGTCGTATCGGCGGCATTCTGCGACGTTTGTAGGGTTTCACGTCCGGAAGATAAAGACGATAGTGCCGCGTCGGCACAAATGCCGAAAGCTGCCGCGTTGCATAGAAATCGACCGGAAAGAAGATTTTCTTTCCGCTGAGCTCGTTGTTTCAGGTGGAATTTCCCGCATCCCGCCGCGCTGCAAAATATTCAGTCGGATCATGAATAAAAAATATCCATTTTTTTTCACAAGCCCCTTTCAAAGAAGCTCCTTTTTTGTTTTTCTAGCGCCGATGGCTTGGTGAATTCCTGAACGGTAACGATCGTTACCCCAAGATTTCCCGGGTGATCCATAAAAACAATAGAACCGGATTTGGGGACAATATGGCGAATGCAAGGGGCGCTGCTGTTAAGTATGACAGCGTTCAAAAGAGCTATGACGGGGAATCCCTGGTCGTAAAAAACCTCAATCTCGATATTCCGCCCGGCGAATTTCTGACGATGCTCGGGCCTTCCGGTTCCGGCAAGACCACCTGTCTGATGATGCTGGCCGGCTTCGAACCCGCCACGCACGGTGAAATCTATCTGAACGATCGGCCGATCAACAATGTCCCGCCGCACAAACGGGGAATCGGCATGGTGTTTCAGAACTACGCCCTGTTTCCGCACATGTCGGTTTCCGAGAATCTTGCGTTTCCGCTCCAGGTCAGAAATGTTCCGAAAAGCGAACAGGAGGAAAAGGTGCAGCGGGCGCTCGACATGGTCGAGCTCGGCGCGTTCGGCAACCGCCGGCCCGCGCAATTGTCCGGCGGCCAGCAGCAGCGCGTTGCCGTTGCCCGGGCCCTCGTGTTCGATCCCGAACTTGTCCTGATGGACGAACCTCTCGGCGCGCTCGACAAGCAATTGCGCGAGCAGATGCAGTATGAAATCAAGCACATTCACGAAAATCTCGGCGTGACGGTCGTCTATGTGACACACGACCAGACCGAGGCTCTGACCATGTCCGACCGGGTCGCGGTGTTCAATGACGGCGTCATTCAGCAGCTTTCGACACCCGATGACCTGTACGAAGATCCGCAGAATTCCTTCGTGGCGCAGTTCATCGGCGAGAACAACAAGCTGAGCGGTAAGGTTGTTGGGATAGAGGGCGGGGAATGCCTCGTCGAACTTGATGACGGCACACAGCTGAAAGCCGACAGGGTCAACGTTGGTGCGGTGGGGGACCGGACCACATTGTCG
>JBCDEN010000801.1:0-1978 GCA_039179715.1 Pseudomonadota bacterium | reverse complement strand
TCCGACCAAGGTCTGCGTGAACGTTGCCATGGCCGGCGCAATCGTCATGTATGACCGCCACCGCGCCCTCGGGCGCTACGCGGAACGCCCGGTTTCTTCAGGCGCACCTGTCAGCGAACGTCCGAAACATGTGAGCGGCGGTCCCGTCATGCGCAAGGGACGCAGGGTTCCAGGCACCTGATCGCAGTCAGCGGCGGTATAGGCACACGCAATCGGATGCGAGGCATTTGAGTGAAACGCTATTTGCCTGCCTCCTTCAGCTTTGCAATCAGCGAACGGCTGGCGACCCAGGCCAGAACTGCCATCAGGGAAAAGGTCAGGAACAGCCAGGCGGACGAATTCGCCGTCGCATCGATATCGTTGCGGGTGTTGAAACCCGTCTGGTTGGCAACCAGCCCGGCGACCGCAGTGCCGAACGACACGGCAAACATCTGGATCGTCGAGAGGGCGGACGCTGCGTTCTCCTTTTCCGATGCGTCGGTATATTGCAGGGCGAACGTATTCAGGTGCGGCCAACTCAGGCCAATGCCGGCCCCAACGACGATGAGCGCGAGCGACAGCAACCCGGCAAGCCCGGCTCCGGCAGCGTCATGAGCGGGCGTCGCGACGGCAAGAACCAGGGTCCCCGCGAGCAGAACGGCAGGGCCCGCGAACACCACCCGATGCATGGTCTTCCCGGTGAAGCGGGCCGAATAGACTTCCGCACAGGACCAGCCGATGGAAATCAGTGCCGCAATATATCCGGCCACAAGCGGTGACAGACCATGCAGGCGCTGCAGATAGAAGGGCATGAAGAATTCCGCATTCACGCAGAATATCAGCAGCGACATCACGGAAAATGACAAGAACAGCGGCGTTCCGCCCAACATCGCGCCCCTCGGAAACAGGCGGATATCGGATGTGTTTTCACGGCGCATCAGGAGGAGCACCAGAATAATGGAAACGACGATGCCGGCGGCGGCACCGGCGAACGAACCGGCAAGCGATCCCATCGAAACCGCCAGGACGGCTCCGGCAAGCAGCGCAAGCTGACCAAAGGCAATCGGTCCCGCCGGGGGCAGCGTTTGCCCGACAGTGGGCAAAAGCCGCCATGCGATCAGCGAATAGATGGCCGTGACCGGGATCAGCGCGGCGAAGCCACCACGCCAGATGTCATATTCGGCAAACATGCCGCCGACAGCGGGGCCGAACAGCATGGCAATGCCCCAGGTTCCCGAAAGCAGTGCAACGGCGCGTGACCACAGACGCTCCGGATAAGCAAAGATGACCATCGCGTAGCAGAGCGTGAACATCATGCCGCCGCCGGCGCCCTGCACCGAACGGCCGACCAGCATTACCGGCATGTCGGGCGCAAGCGCCGTGATCAGGCTGCCCAGCGCGAACACGGCGCCAGACAGCGCGAAAGACCGTTTCACGTCCATCCGGTTCAGGATCTTGCCGGTCACTGCCGCGCTCAAAATGGCGGCAAGCGTGAACAGAGTGGCATTCCAGGCGTAGAGGCCCTGCCCCCCGATCTCCGCAACGATCGTCGGCAGCATGGTCGCAGATATGTTGATGTTGATCGCATGCAGAATGATCCCGCCTGCCAGGACGGCGGAAACAGGGGCATGCACACCCCAGAGGACATCGCTCCACCGGGCTTCCCCGGGTTGCTCGAATGTGGCAGTCATGAGTGGTTTATCTCTTTTTGAGAACAGGAATTTGCTCAATGCCGCTCCTAGCTAGGGGCTCAACTTAAGTTGAGGTCAAGAGCTCTTTTTGAGCATCCTGCAAAAGCATGCATGCGCAATGTCTTGCATTGGCGGCAACGCGCGGTTTTCCGGTTAGGCCGACGGTCATCCGATGGAAAATTGTGGAAACGGACAAAGGCGTTCCCGGGCCGGATTTCAGAATGCGGCCATGTGGGCAAGGCGCGTGAGCCGACAACGCGTTGGAAGGCTAAGCTGTCCCAGGGTACAGACTCATAAATGAAGTCAAT
>JBCDEN010000622.1:0-3016 GCA_039179715.1 Pseudomonadota bacterium | reverse complement strand
GTTTGACGGCAAGGATGCGCAACCGCCGGGTTTTTTCGTTTCCTTCGAACCGGAGCACATCAAGCTCGGAACCGGCTGCATGGCCTTTTCCAAATCCGCTCTCGGGTCTTATCTGCACGCCCTAGAAAGCAGTCGCGGAAACGAAATCGCAGCGCTCATGTCCGGCCTGGAGGCAAAAGGCTTCGATTGGTCCGCGCCGGATCTTGCCAAGGCGCCCCGCGGCTTTCCCAAAGACCATGAGCACACCGACCTCGCCCGCCACAAGGGTTTGGCTGTCTGGACATCGGTTGGAGACACCGGTTCGGTTATCGGTGAGACGGCGGCATCGTTCCTCGTGGACACCTGGAAGCCCACGCTGGCCTTCTGGACGTGGCTCCTGGATCTGTCCAAAGCCAATTGATCGGGAACGACCACCGCATTGGTGCCGCGATAACGCACGTGGCCCATCCTTCGAGACAGCGCTCCCGCGCTTCCTCAGGATGAAGGCCTGAATTAGCTGCTACTTCTGTGGCGTCAAGACGCAATAACCTCATCCTGAGGAGCCGCCTCAGCGGCGTCTCAAAGGATGGACTGCGTACCTGCCTGAAACACGAGTATTCTCTCAGGCACCCGCCCCTCAAGCCTTTTGCAAGTTGGCAAGGATGATCTCAAGCCACACCCTGGTGGGCGGGATCCAGGCCATCCAGTTGTTGTAGTTGCCGGAATAGATCACGGCAGCGACATCGGCTTTCGGGCAGATGAATAGCCGCTGGCCGCCATTGCCGAAGCCGCCGAACCAGGGCACCGGACCACCGAGCGCCGCGTTCTGTGCGTTCCCGCAAAACCAGAAATAGCCGTAGTCGACCCCCTCGCCGGTCGCAAGAACGGGCCGAAGCGACGCCCTGAGCCAGGCTTCCGGCACGACACTGCGTCCGTCCCATACACCGTCGTTGAGCACCAGACGGCCGATCTTCAGGAGATCGGGGGCGGTCAGCCGGACACCCGAGGCGGACGAGTGGGTTCCGTCCTTGCCGGCGGACCATTTGAACGTCGTGATGCCAAGCGGATCGAACAGGACCTCCCTCGCGAAATCCGGCAAGGTTTTCCCCGTGCCGTTTTCAATGATCCTGCCGACCAGGGCCGTGGCCCCACCACTGTAGATCCAGCGCGAACCGGGCTCTACAACAAGATCGCGGTCCAGAATGTAGCGGTAGCGATCCGCGGCAAGTTCCATCGCGATTTCGCTGTTTTCCAGGTCCGTATAGGGCTTCGTCTCGTCCCACGCCATGCCGAGGCTCATTGTCAGCGCATGTTCGATCGTGCGTTCCATCCGCGCCGGATCGGCGGCGAGATCCGGGTAATCCGGAAATTCGCTCAGGATCGGTGTGTCGATGCGCGGCACAAGCCCTTTCTCAAGTGCAATACCGTAAAGCAGGCTGACGATGCTCTTGGTGATCGACCGCAGGTCATGCAGAGTATCAGGACCGAATGCAACCTCGCCGATCGGCCTGCCCCAGTCTTCGTCCGGACCCGTGCCGTAGCTTTCAAGAACGGTCTCACCACGCCGTTCGGCCAAAACGACATGCAGGTGCCGCAGGAGACCCGATTCCACGCCGGCGACCAGCTTGCGGCCGATCATGGGGTCGAAGCCCCTGTTTTCGGCAGAGATCGCATGAGGTGACAGGGACATGGGGCTGCCGGATGTCGTCATACGTGTCCCTCCGATGTGCAATCAACTCAGGGCAGTATGATCGCAATACCGCAAATTGCGAGCCAAATCTGGCGGAGGGCTGATAGCTAGTAGCGAAAATTCACCGGTCCTGATTGCCGACCCGATCCAGCGCCCCCTGGCATGAACGCCGAACAGGGCATCAAACCGCGATCGGTGCCGCGATATGCGGGTGCGGGTCGTAGCCGACAAGTTCGAAATCCTCGAACCTGAACGCAAACAGATCCGTGACGTCCGGATTGATCTTCATCTGCGGCAGCGGACGCGGCGCGCGGGTGAGCTGTTCCCGCGCCTGATCGAAATGGTTGGAATAAAGATGCGCATCGCCGAGCGTGTGCACGAAGTCGCCGGGTTTGAGGCCGGTCACCTGCGCCACCATCATGGTCAGGAGGGCGTAGGAGGCGATGTTGAAGGGAACGCCGAGGAACACGTCTGCGGAGCGCTGGTAGAGCTGGCAGGAGAGTTTGCCGTTCGCGACATAGAACTGGAACAGGGAGTGGCACGGCGGCAGCGCCATTTCATCGACCAGCGCCGGGTTCCAGGCCGAGACGATCAGCCGCCGGCTCTCCGGGCTGGTGCGGATCATCTCAAGCAGCTTCTCGATCTGGTCGATGGACCGGCCGTCCGGTGCAGGCCAGGACCGCCACTGATAGCCGTAAACGGGTCCAAGTTCGCCGTTTTCATCCGCCCAGTCGTCCCAGATCTTGACGCCATTCTCGTTGAGATAGCGAATGTTGGTATCACCGGCGAGAAACCAGAGCAGTTCGTGAATGATCGACCTGAGGTGCAGTTTCTTCGTGGTGACCACAGGAAAACCCTCGGCAAGATCGAAGCGCATCTGGTAGCCGAAGACCGAACGTGTTCCCGTCCCCGTGCGGTCACCGCGATCAACGCCCTCGTCCAGGATTTTTGTCAGGAGGTCGAGATATTGCTGCACGGCAATGCCTTTCGGACACGAATGTGAGTGGATAGGGCTAACTTCGCAGATTCTCGGAAAAACGCATCCCCTGCCCGGCACTTTCCCCAGATCCCGGGGCCGGGGCCGGGGCAGTGGACGAGATAACCGCCGGGAAAGCCGGCAAAACGGGTCTGCAAGAGCAAAACCACTTTCAATTCAGGGCTGAAACACTTATATCAGGCGTGCTGGTTCGCCAGCTATGGCAATAAACTGTCAGTGCAATAAACCTATCGGACCCGGGGGCGGTACCCGGCGCCTCCACCCAAGCCCATGGGGCTCGTTTGCAAAAGCACAGTCTTTACGCCCTCGTCGATCCTATTTCGCCCCCGCCGAAACCCATGAGAATTTCG
>JBCDEN010000065.1:0-10684 GCA_039179715.1 Pseudomonadota bacterium | reverse complement strand
TGTACCGCTTGCTGCAGACGCTGGTGAGCCAGGGCATGCTTGCCTATGACGAGGGGCAGCAGACCTATTCGCTCGGCATCCGGCTTGTGCGTCTGGCGCATGCGGCATGGCGGCAGAGCTCGATTGCGCCGATCGCGCGCCCGTTTGTGCGGAAGTTGTCGGAAGAGGTCGGGGAGACCGTCCACCTCGCGCAGCTCGACGGCGGCCAGGTGCTCTATGTCGACAAGCGAAACGCCATCAATCCCATCGACATGTATTCGCAGGCCGGAAAGATCGGGCCGGGCTACTGCACCGGTGTCGGCAAGGCGCTTCTGGCCTTTCTGGAGCCTTCCGAGCTTGCCGAAGCCATCAAGAAACAGTCCTTTTACCGCTACACGCCGGCAACGCTCAGTTCAGAGGCCGAATTGAGAGCCGATCTGGAAGAGATCAAACGGCAGGGCGTTGCGTTCGACCGGGAGGAGCACGAGCCCGGCATTGTCTGCATCGCCGCGCCGGTGCTGTCGTCCAAGGGGCGCCCGATCGGGGCGCTCTCCGTTACAACGTCAACCACTCGAAAGGGTCTGGAAGAGCTTTCAAAGGTACAGCCCGTGCTTTTGAAGACCGCTTCCGAAATCGCTGCAGCCGTTGAAGACTGGCAGTTCCCCGCATAAGAAATTCCCAGGGAGAAGAAAGCAAATGTCTGGCGTCACGCTGACCAAAGCAGTCAAGAAATATGCCGATCTGCAAGTCATCCACGGTGTGGATCTTCAGATCGAACACGGCGAATTCTGTGTGTTCGTTGGCCCGTCCGGCTGCGGCAAGTCCACCTTGCTGCGCATGATTGCGGGTCTGGAAGAGACCAGTGTCGGCAACATCCATATAGGCGGGCGTGACGTGACCAGGCTTGACCCGTCCGAACGCGGCGTCGCGATGGTGTTTCAGACCTATGCGCTCTACCCGCATATGTCGGTCGAGGAAAACATGGGGTTCGGCTTGAAGATGAATGGCCATCCCAAGGCGGAAATCGCCGAAAAGGTCGGCGAAGCAAGCCGCATCCTCAAACTCGATCCTTACCTGAAGCGCAAGCCGAAGGCCCTGTCGGGCGGCCAGCGTCAGCGCGTGGCCATCGGCCGGGCGATCGTGCGCGGACCGGAAGTGTTTCTGTTCGACGAACCGCTCTCCAACCTCGACGCCGAACTGCGTGTCGACATGCGTGTCGAGATCGCGCGGCTGCACAAGGATATCGGCGCGACCATGATCTACGTGACGCACGATCAGGTCGAGGCGATGACGCTGGCGGACAAGATCGTCGTCCTGCGCGCGGGCAGGATCGAACAGGTCGGTTCGCCGATGCAGCTTTATTCCGATCCCGACAACAAGTTCGTTGCCGGTTTCATCGGCTCTCCGAGCATGAATTTCGTTGAGGGCGTGGCCGAGGAGGGCGCCGTGTCGGTCCCGGCCTTCGGTGGTGTCAGCGTTCCCACACCGGTCGCGCTACCGCAAAAAGGAAAGAAAGTCCTCGTCGGCGTCCGGCCGCAGCATCTGAAGATTTCCGCAAGCGCAGAGGGAGCGACCGTCGACCTGTGCGAGCAGCTCGGCGGCGTTGCCTATTCCTATCTGATCTGCCCGACCGGCGAACGCATCATCGTGGAAACCAAGGGCGAGGAAGCCCCTGTCGCGGAAGGGCATGTCGACGTCTCGTTCGACCCATCCTCGGCGTTTTTCTTCGATGTGGAGACGGAGCAGCGCCTGCGGTAGGCGCGGGAAGATCCGTCATTCCGGACACGTGCAGCGGTAGCTGTGCGCCGATCCGGAACCCGGATGTCTGCGTGAGCAGAGCGAACCCGAAACCACTTTCCTTGAGAGCAGGCGCGCCTTCGGCGCGGGCTGATTTCTGGATTCCAGATCAGCGTTCGGCCTTGCCTCACTTGTCTGGAATGACGGCGGCGGCGTGATGCACCCTCCATTGCACAGCGCCCGGACCGCTGGTGCTGGTCCGTATCTGCGCGCTGACACAAGGCGGTGGCAGACAAGCTGCATTGCGTCATATGCCCTTGTCTGCTCTTGACATGAATACTGATTCAGGTTTCATATATGAGCAAGCGTCAGGTAAGTTTCGCTGCCATTCGGGTGTCGGAGATACACTTGAAGATCCTTGGAAACCTGGTCGCGCATTGGGAGGAAACTTGATGACCAATCGCCTTTTCCGCTGGTCTCTGCCGCTTGTGGCAAGTGCCGGTCTGCTCGCCGCCGGTGCCGTCGGGGCCCTGGCCGAAGATATCAGGATCGCACATGTCTATGGCAAGACGGGTCCATTCGAGGCCTACGCCAAGCAGTCTCATACCGGTCTGATGATGGGGCTCGAATACGCGACCGACGGCTCGATGGAAATTGACGGACGCAAGATCGTGGTGATCGAGAAGGACACGCAGCTGAAGCCGGATATCGGCAAGGCGGCCCTCGCCGAAGCCTATGGCGATGATGAAGTCGATATTGCGGTCGGGCCGGTCTCCTCCGGTGTCGCGCTTGCGATGCTGCCGGTGGCCGAGGAGTATGAGAAGCTTCTGATCGTTGAACCGGCCGTTGCCGATTCCATCACGGGTAACAACTGGAACCGCTATGTCTTCCGGACGTCGCGCAATTCCTCGCAGGATGCGATTGCCAACGCTGTCGCACTCGGCCAGGAAGGCGTCTCGATTGCAACGCTCGCACAGGACTACGCGTTCGGCAGGGACGGCGTCGCCGCCTTCAGGGAGGCGCTCGACGGCACGGGTGCCAAGCTCGTCTTCGAGGAATACGCGCCGACCGACACCAAGGACTTTACCGCGAACGCGCAGCGCATCTTCGACGCGCTGAAAGACGCACCTGGCCGCAAGTTCCTGTTCGTGATCTGGGCCGGCGGCGGCAACCCGATCAGCAAGATCCAGGCGATGGAGCCTGAAAGGTTCGGCGTCGAGATCGCAACGGGCGGCAATATCCTGGCGGCAATGAAGGCCTACAAGGCATTGCCCGGAATGGAAGGGGCGACCTATTACTACTATGAAATCCCGAAAAACCCGGTGAATGACTGGCTGGTATCCGAGCACCAGAAGCGTTTCGATGCGCCACCCGACTTCTTCACCGCTGGCGGCATGTCCGCCGGGATCGCAATTGTCGAGGCCATCCGCAAGGCCGGTTCCACGGAAACGGAGGACCTGATCGGCGCGATGGAAGGTATGGAGTTCGAAACGCCGAAGGGCAAGATGATGTTCCGTGCAGAAGACCATCAGGCGCTGCAGCCGATGTATCACTTCAAGATCAGGGTCGACCCCGATGTTGAATGGGGCATCCCGGAGCTGGTCCGGGAACTCAAGATCGAGGACATGAATATCCCGATCCGCAATCAGTAGGGCAAACGGCGCGTCCCACCCCATCGACCACGCGCCTTTTCCCGAAATCGCGTAGAATTGCCCGGCCGGGAGGACCTGAAGACTGGCCGGGTCCTTGCCGGCACATCGTTTCAGAAGCACAGGATGCGTTCCGGTGGCGACAGAAAAACCCATTCTCGAAACCTGCGACCTGACGATCCGCTTTGGCGGCCACGTCGCGGTGGATCGTGTTTCATGCAGTTTCGATCGCGGAACGCTGACGGCCATCGTCGGGCCGAACGGTGCGGGAAAGACCACCTATTTCAATCTCATTTCAGGGCAGCTCAAGGCGACAGGCGGGACCGTGACGCTGAACGGGGAAGACATCACGAGACAGTCCGTGCCCGAGAGAACGGATCGTGGCATCGGCCGTGCCTTCCAGCTGACGAACCTGTTTCCGACCTTGAGCGTGCGCGAAAACGTGCGTCTTGTCGCCCAATCCAGGGCGCGAAAGGGCTTCGATCTGTTTTCCATCGCGGAAAGCCATATCGAACTTCTGGAACGCGCCGATCACGTTCTGGCAGAGGTGCGGCTGATCGACCAGGCCGACCAGATCGTTTCCGCGCTTCCCCATGGCGATCAACGCAAACTTGAAGTCGCGCTGCTGATTGCGCTAGGGCCACAGGTCCTGATGTTCGATGAACCGACTGCGGGCATGAGCGTCGACGAGGTCCCGGTCATCCTGGAACTGATCCGAAAACTGAAGGCCGACATGGACCGCACGATATTGCTGGTGGAACACAAGATGGACGTGATCCGGTCGCTTGCCGACCGCATCGTCGTCCTGCACAACGGCGAGCTTGTCGCGGATGGCGATCCCGCCGAGGTGATCGCGCTTCCCGTGGTGCAGGAGGCTTATCTCGGCAAGGCTCCGGAGGCGGCGTGATGGTCGACATTCTGCTTTCGCTGTCCGGCGTGCATACGCTGATCGGGCCCTACCACATTCTTCAAGGCGTGGATCTTGCCGTGCCCGAAGGCGGTGTGACCGTTCTCCTGGGGCGCAACGGAGCCGGCAAGACCACGACGCTCAGAACCATCATGGGCCTCTGGACCGCGAGCCAGGGCGATATCCGGCTTGCCGATCACCTGATCACACAGCTGGATACACCGGAGATTTCCCGGCGCGGCGTTGCCTATGTGCCCGAAGACATGGGCATCTTCACCGATCTGACGGTTGCCGAGAACATGCTGCTTGCGGCCTCAAGCGGCCCCATCGACCAGCAACGTCTCGCCTGGATCAAGGACCTGTTCCCCCCGATCGGAACCTTCTGGGAAGCGTCCGCCGGGACGCTGTCGGGCGGTCAGAAACAGATGCTTTCCGTTGCCCGCGCCATCATCGAACCGCGCCGGCTGATCCTGATCGACGAGCCGACCAAGGGGCTTGCGCCTGCAATCATCAACGCGATGACGGAAGCCCTGCGCGAACTGAAGCAGACCGACACCACGATCCTGCTGGTGGAGCAGAATTTCGCGATGGCGTCCGCCATCGGAGACACCGTCGCGGTCATGGATGACGGCCGTATCATCCATTCCGGACAGATGAGCGAACTGGTCGAGGATGAAGGCTTGCAGGAAAGACTGATGGGGCTGAGCCTGGAGGCACATCAATGAGCGAAACCGCAATCAAACCGCGCATCGAGAAAGTCCCCTTCCGCGAACAGGTGATGCAGAAGCTGCCGGTCCTGCTGGTTCCCGGGGTTGCGCTTCTGGGACTTGCCGCCATCGGCAACCCGGCAAGCTGGCTGACCCTCACGGTGGCGGGCCTTGCCATGGGCATGATGATCTTCATCATGGCGTCCGGGCTGACGGTGGTGTTCGGTCTGATGGACGTCATCAATTTCGGCCACGGGGCTTTCGTTGCGGTGGGGGCCTTTGTCGGGTTTACGGTTCTTGCCTGGCTCGCGGGCTGGACGGCCTCGCCGAGCGTCATGCTCAATCTTGCTGCGGTGCTGCTTGCCATTCTTGCAGCCATGGTGGTGACGGGCATGCTCGGCTATGCGTTCGAGCGGGTGATCGTCATGCCCGTCTACGGCGAGCACCTGAAGCAGATCCTGGTCACCATGGGTGGCCTGATCGTTGCCCAGCAGATGATCTACGTGGTGTGGGGGCCGGACGAACTGCACATCTCGCGCCCTGCGGCGTTTCAGGGATCGGTGGTCTTCGGTGAAGCGGCGATCGAGAAATACAGGCTCGTTGCGGTCGCCATCGGGCTCGCTCTCTTTCTGGCGATGCGTCATGTCCTGAAGAACACAAAGGTTGGCCTGCTGGTCAGGGCCGGTGTCGAGAATGGCGAGATGGTTGAAGCCCTCGGCTATCGCATCCGCCGCCTGTTCCTGATCGTGTTCATGACCGGGTCGGCGCTGGCCGGGCTTGGCGGCGTGATGTGGGGGCTCTACCAGGAGACAATCACAGCGCATATGGGCTCGGAGATCATGGTGCTGGTCTTCATCGTGGTGATCATCGGCGGGCTCGGCTCCGTCGAGGGGTGCTTTATCGGTGCCCTGCTGGTTGGTCTCCTCGCCAACTACACGGCGTTTCTGGCGCCGAAGGTGGCGCTGATCTCCACCATTGCGCTGATGGTTGTGATCCTGATGTGGCGGCCCCAGGGTCTTTATCCCGTCGTCAAGGCGAAGTGAGGGCTGAACGCATGCTAACCAGGCTTCTTTCCGGCGACACACCACGCAGCGGCCTTCTGACCCTGCTGCTGGTGGCCGTGCTGATTTCACTCGCCTTTGCACCGTTCCTGTTCCCGGGTACAAAATCGCTCGAGACGGCGGCGCGGATCTGCATCTTCATTGTCCTGGTGGCGAGTTACGACCTGTTGCTCGGCTACTCGGGGATCGTCTCTTTCGCGCACACGATGTTCTTCGGCATCGGCGCCTACGGGACAGCGCTGGCACTCGGCGCGTCCGGGCCAAGTTACTGGTCGCTTGCCTGGGGCACGCTGGCCGTAGCGCTTCTGGCGGCTGTTTTCGCCCTGGCGATCGGTCTGTTCTCGCTGCGCGTCAAGGCGATCTTCTTCGCCATGGTGACGCTGGCCGTTGCCAGCGCGTTTGCGGTGTTCGTGTCGCAAATGTCCTGGCTGACCGGCGGCGAGGACGGGCTCAACTACAAGATACCGCGTGAACTGACGCCGGCCTTCAAGCTGGTCCAGGAGAAGGTTTTCGGGGTCCGGATCAACGGCAAGCTCCTGGCCTATTATCTCGTGTTCTTCGCGTCGCTGACACTGTTCCTCGTCATGCTCAGGATTGTCAATTCGCCGTTCGGGCGGACGCTCAAGGCCGTGCGCGACAATGCATTCCGGGCGGAGGCGATCGGGTACAAGGTCGTCTGGTACCGCACGACTGCAACGGTTCTTTCCGCAGTCATGGCCGCGCTTGCCGGTTCCCTGCTCGCAATCTGGCTGCGCTACACGGGACCGGCCACGACCCTGTCCATGGAGATCATGATTGATATCCTGCTGATGGTTGTCATCGGGGGCATGGGCACGCTTTACGGCGCCGTGCTCGGAGCGACGCTGTTCATTCTCGCGCAGACCTATCTGCAGAACCTGATGGGCGTCGCGGCGGAAGCGACAAGCGCCGTGCCCTTCGTCTCCACACTCGTTGCGCCGGAGCGCTGGCTGCTTTGGCTCGGCGTCCTATTTATCCTCTCGGTTTACTTCTTTCCGAGCGGGATCGTCGGAAGACTGAGGGCGGGGCGCGCTTGAGCAACACAGGACTTTATATGCGCGACAGCGGCGCAGGCCGCCCCATGGTGCTTATTCACGGCTGGTCGTGTCCCGGCCAGTTTTTTCAGAACCAGATTGACAGCCTCCAGGCCCATGCCCGGTGCCTTGTGCCGGACCTTCCGGGCCACGGGCAAACCGGCAACCGTCTGCCATTGACGATCGAGGCCGCCGCCGAGGCCGTTCATGCCGATCTGGTGAAAAGAGATATCTCCGATGCTGTCGTTTGCGGCTGGTCCATGGGTGCTCTGGTTGCCTATTCGATGATCGAGCGTTTCGGTGCGGATCGCCTGTCCGCCTTTGTCGCGATCGACATGACGCCGAAAGTGCTGAACACTTCCACCTGGCAGAATGGAACACTGAACGGGCTCAATTCAGACCTCAACCAGGTGTTTCTCAATGCCATTGTTCCAGACTGGCCGAAACTGCCGGGGCGGATCGCGGGCCGGCTTTTCGCAGAGGATCTTCCCGTCGGGCAGGAGCAGAAGGAGACAGCGGCGCAGGAGATTGCGAAAGCTGATCCGGCGCTCCTGAAACCGATGTGGGCTTCGCTCACCGCGCAGGATTTCCGGCCGTTATTGGTAGATTTTCCCGTTCCATTTCACCTTGTCGCAGGGCGCAGGAGCCAACTCTACGGTCACGGCGTTCATCGCTGGCATGAAGAGAATGTGCCTGAGTTCCAGCTCCATCTTTATGACCGTTCGGGCCACGCGCCGCACATGGAAGAGGCGGCCCGTTTCAACGCGCTGCTCCTCGATCTGATCGGGCAGCATTGACGGTGCTTCAGTGGCCGCCGCCGATCTTAGATTTCACGAATTCGATGATCTTGTCGAGGAATGTCAGCACAACGAAGACCGCCAGCAGCCCGACAAAAAACCGGAGATCCGTTGTCAGGCTGTTCTTGGTCACATCCCACTGGCGCGCACCGATATTGGCGTAGATCCAGGCATAGTAGGCAATGGCGGTGAGGGCCGCTGTCAGAACCAGCGACGTCAGGATCGTCTGCCAGACGGGTCTCGGGGTGTGGTCTTCGCTCATTTCAGGATCCTCGCCTTGGCAAGGTCGACCTTGAAGACCATCAGATCATCGAGGCGTTCGACGTCTCCCTCCAGTTCGACATAAAGCGCGAGCAGCGGTTTGATCTCATCGCCGAGAAGGTTGCCGTCCTTGTCCGCCATCAGGAAGAAATTGCGATTCTCGACAGAACCGGAGGAAACGAAGACCGGCGGAATGCCCCCGGTGAGACAGAGATCCGCGCAGGCCTTGTGCGCCAGGCCGCGCCCGGGCCGCATCGCCCCCGCATAGCATTTGCCGTCGCAGATTTCCCCGGTCAGTTTCCAGCGCCCGAGCGGCACGGGCTCGGATGGCGTGAAGGACGTATCCGCATTCTCCGCGGCCTCGACCCTGCCGACCTGAAGCATCGTGAGATCGCCGCGATTGACCGGAACGCCGCGCAGCGTCACCGGAGTGCTGCCATGCTTTTCCGCCTGGTTGAAGGCGCCGCGCTTGCCTTGCCCGGCAAGCATGTATGTGCGTGCCGCCGTCTCGCCATCCGCCGCAACCCGCAGCACCGGATAGGGACGGAGTTCCAGAATGCCGACATTTTCAAAACGGTTGCCCCATTGAAATCCGCCGCTGCCCGGGTCGTTCTGGGTCGACGACAGGGCGAGGGCGGCAAGCCCGAGACCGCCGGTGAAACAGAGGGCGAAGACGCCCAGGAAGGTGATGATCGGTTTTGGCACGGTATTGAGATAACCGACATAGAAAGGCGCGTCTTTTGTCTGTCTCCAACTCATGCCGCTTCTCCGATCTCGACAGGGTCAATATGGGTGCCGGGCGGCAATGCGTTCGGGTCGAGCAGGATTGTCGAACCGATCAGCTGCAAACGGTAGGTCGAGATCTTTTCCGTGAACGGGGCCGGGGCGCGGCCGTCGCTCAGATTGTACTGATACCCGTGCCAGGGACAGGTGATACACCCCCAGAGAACCTTGCCCTCTCCGAGCGGGCCGTTCTGGTGCGCGCAGGCATTGGTGATGGCCGACAGCTTGCCGTCATATTTGAAGATGGCGACGCGTTCGTCGTCCGACAGGGTCACGACCTTGGCGCAGTCTTCGTCGATCTCGTCGAGGTCACCGGCGACGAGCCAGCCCTTTTCCTGAAGCGAGGCCTTCGCGGTTTCCTCGCCCCGGTCGCGTCTGGCTTCCATCCGCCCCGTGGTGAAGTGAAGTGCGCATACCAGAACAACGCTGGCCGCAACAACGCTGGTGAAGATCGGGTCGCCTGCCCCCTGAAGCGCGCCGAGCGCCACATGCAGCACGACAAAGGCGTAGGCTGCATAGATGAACATATGCAGCGCTTTCCATATCGGAGCGCCCAGGAAGCTCAGCCAGAAATCGTGACTGGTCGCCGCCAGCACGAACAGGATCAGCAGCGCGGCGATGCCGAGCGTTTCGAACGGAAAGCCGAGGATCTGGCCGTAGTTCGTATTGGACGACAGGAGCGCGACATATTTGTCTGTCGGTGAGAAGTTGTAATACCAGCCGAGAACGTAATTGGCGTGCACGGCGGCGATTCCGGCAGTCATGACGCCAAAATGGCGGCGATTGTAAAGAAGCGGCAGGAACCTTCGGTCGAGCCGGGCCAGCGGTCCGATGCACAGGATCACCGTCAGCATCAGGAAGGCGCAGCTGCCGAACGCGCGCATGCGCAGGGTGGCCCCGTCGATCGGTTTGGTGACGTCCTCGAAGCCGGGCGCGACACGGATATAGACATAAAGGTAGAGAGCGACCGCGATCAGCAGGACGGCGTCGTAGAAGATCTTGTTCCGGTTCCAGATCACCGGTGTGTATTGCACACTCATTGCGCGGCCTCCGTCCCGTTTGCGTCGCCGGCCGGTGCTTCGAAGAGAACAGCGGGCCGGTCAGCAGGCGGCGTCTGACGCAAGGCCAGGACCGTGAAGAAAGCGAGTGGCAGGAAGATGCCGAGGATCGTCCAGATCCGCGCATGGGCTGTGCGATGGGCGCGTTTCACCTTGCGTCTTCTCCGTGTTTTTCAAGGGTGAACCAGCGATATAGGACCAGCGGCCAGATCAGGCAGATGCCCGGTATCAGGAGTGGGCGAAACGCGTAGGTGCCGCGCGCGGACGGTTCCACGCGGTCGATGCCTATGACCAGAAACAGCGCGGCCACGACAGCTCCAGCCATCAGGTAATAGCGGCCCAGGTCAATGAGTAGTTCTGCAGTCTGCACAGGGTCCCCTCCGAATTTCTTGGAATTGTCATCCCGGCAGGAGCGAAGCGCAAGGCCGGGATCCAGTATTCCTCAACAAGGGAGTCTCGCAACTCTTCACATTCGGTGTCTACTGGATCCCTGCCTTCGCAGGGATGACAAGGTCCGTTGTTTTTCCTCATACGAGATCCGCATCGGTTATGATTTCGACAAGCGACGGGCCGTTATGGGCGATCGACGCGGCAATGGCATCGCCGAGTTCGGACGCGCTCGATGGCGGCGCCAGAGGCTGTTAACGACGTCCTCCAGTGGGCCGTCTGCGGCCGGCGTCAATCTACTTTTTA
>JBCDEN010000070.1:0-10559 GCA_039179715.1 Pseudomonadota bacterium | reverse complement strand
CTCCATCGCCGATATCGACGAGGCCATCAAGCCCATCGAGATGGGAACGGATCGCGGCGAGATCGCACCGCCAGACGACATCCCCACACAGGACGACCTTCCCCTCCCGGAAGGCATGACACCCGTCCTTGCCATCGCGGGCGACATGAAATTCGATGGCATACGCGATGACCAGATTGCCATCGAACATTCACAGGATATGGAAATCGCGGAGGGCACGATCGCATTCTCGTTCAAGGCCGATACGGTCAGCGGCTGGGACGCGTTGTTCTCCAAAGATGCGAGCGGTTACGTCACCGGCGGCCATCTCACGGCTCTGGTGACCGAGGACGGCGACATCAAGGTGCGCTTTCAGGATGAAACCAATTCGCTCTGGCTCAAGGCGGAAGATGTCTTCGAAGTCGGCAAGGAACACGACTTCGCCTTCACGTTCGGCGACGACGGCGCGATCCTTTATGTCGACGGAGTTGCCGTTGCGCGGAATGACGATTTCGACGCCAACTGGCTCGGGAACGAGGAATACCTGACGATCGGCTCAAATGGCTGGCACAGCCAGACCGGTGAAATCGGCTGGACCGGCGACCATTTCGACGGTGTCATTTCGGACTTCGCGGTTCTGGACGAACAAATCGATGCGGACCAGATACGAGACGAGTTGTTCGCCTGATCTGTCAGCCTGACGGGCGCGAAACACCCGGACCTGATTAACGGGACCGCTTTTGTTGCATTCAAATGCAGAAGCGGTCCCTCTCCGACGCCGGCTGCGCAAACAAGGCCTTTGTGCGGGCTTCAGGACGGACCGCTACAGTCCGTTCTGCGTGATAAACTGGCCAAGTTCCTTCTCGCAGAAGGTCTTTTCCGGCCTCAAACCGTACTCTTTCAGCCGCGTTACCAAAATGACGCCGTTCAGATTGGCGGTATAAAGATCAGCACCAAGCTGGGCATCAAAATCAAAAAAATCCCTTTTCGGCTCCTGATGGCCGCACAGGACGGACAGGCCCTTGACGAAGGCTGCAACCTCGGTGTGCTTGACAAGCTCCAGCCGTTCAATCCGACCGGTATGGTCAGCGTCGGCCGCCACTTCAAGTCGGGCGATCCTTTCAGAAAGCTGGTTGGTGACGTACAATGTTCCTGTGAAGAGCAGCGTTATGACCGCGAGCGCGGTGTACCAGACAAGTTTCACTTGTGTCTCCGAAATCTGGAAGGTCCCCGCAAGCATCATGCAATCAGACGTGGCCAGTTTTTTCAACTCCTACCTACCGAATGCCGCGACGATCGGGTGGTTCGAGTACGGCGCCGGGCACGTCTGCAGCAATACCGGCACCAAAGTACTGGTTACTTATCCCGGCTGGCATGCTAGTTTTGGTGTGCGACATTCGCTTAGAGGAGGAAAACATGAAAACCTGGAAAAAGCCGTCCACAAAAGCAACTGAAGCAGGCTTCGAAGTCACGCGTTACATGCCTGCCGAAATCGGCACCTGCAAACGCAAGTAATTCGCGGCCAAGCAAGAGCCACGATGAAAATCAGGGTTCTGGGTGCGGCAGCCGGAGGCGGCTTCCCGCAGTGGAATTGTAATGCGCCTCTCAGCCGCGCAGTTCGTGAAAACCGGCCCGGGTTTCTCGCCAGAACGCAGTCCAGCATCGCTGCGAGTGCCGATGGCAGGAACTGGGCCGTTTTCAATGCGTCTCCAGACATCCGCCAGCAGATTGCCGCGACACCCGAGTTGCAGCCCCGCGCCGATGCGCCGTTGCGGTCGACACCGATCAGGACGGTCGTGCTGACGAATGCCGACGTCGATCACATCGCAGGTTTGCTGTCCTTGCGCGAACGGGAGCCGTTCACGCTCTACGCAACCCGGCGGGTCCTCGACACCCTGGCCGCCAACAGCATCTTTCAGGTGCTCAATCCCGACTATGTCGAGCGCCGGGAATTGGCGCTAGAGGGGGAAACGGAGCTTCACGGCCCCGACGGTGCCATCGGCCTTGCCATCGAAACGTTCAGTGTTCCGGGGAAGGTCGCGCTGTTTCTCGAAGACCCCGACAAGGCGTATTTCGGAACATCAAGCGGCGACACGATCGGCCTTGCGATCCGCAAGTCCTCGCATGTCCGCCAGCCGGACAAGACGCTGTTCTACGTCCCGGGCTGCGCTGCCGTCGAGCGCGCGCTCAAAGAGCGGATTTCAGACGGGGGCTGTCTCCTGTTCGACGGGACCGTCTTTGAAAACGACGAAATGGCCCGCACGGGCGTCGGCTCCAAAACCGGCGCGCGCATGGGTCATCTTGCCATGGGCGGGCCGGAAGGAAGTCTGGCGAGCCTTGCCGATGTCAACCTCGAGCGCCGCATCTTCATCCATATCAACAATACGAACCCGGTGCTCGACCCTCAGTCCAACGAAGCGTCTGCGGTCAGGGCGGCCGGGTGGGAAATCGCATTTGACGGAATGGAGCTGGAGCTATGACAGACCTTGCCCTTTTTCATCGCTCCGCCACGTCGCAGCCGATCGGAAGCGGTGTCGCGGAAACGGCGGCCGACCGCATCAGAACGCGCGGCAAGCTGCTCCCGCCGGACGAACTGACCGAGGTTTTGCGCACCGCCGGATTCGACCGCTATCACATCCATCATCCGTTCCACAAAATGATGAATGCAGGCGAGCTCAGCAAGGCGCAGATGCAGGCCTGGGCTCTCAATCGCTTCTGCTATCAGGATGCCATCCCGAAGAAGGACAGCATCATCCTGTCGCGATCCGACGACCCCGAGTTCCGGCGCGAATGGATCAAACGCATCGTCGATCATGACGGCAGTGAAGGTGAACAGGATGGCGGCATCAAGCGCTGGCTCAAGCTCGCCGAAGGGCTCGGGCTCGACACCGGCATGGTCCGTTCGCGCAAGTTCGCCCTGCCCGCGACACGCTATGCCGTTGGGGCCTATCTCGATCTGGTCTCCAGTTCGTCCCTGCTTGTTGCCGTAGCCTCTTCGCTCACGGAGCTGTTCTCGCCGGTCGCGATCGGTGAGCGCGTTCCCGCGATGCTCGCCCGTTACGACTATATCACCGAGGACACGCTGGCCTATTTCACGCCGCGGCTGAAACAGGCCCCCCGGGATGCCGATCACGCACTTTCACTTGTGATCGACTGGGCGGACACACCAGACAAACAGGCCGATGCGGTGGACGCGCTCCTTGCCAAGTGCAACCTGTTGTGGGCGATGCTGGATGCGCTTCAGCATGCCTATGTTGCACCCGGCAGCATTCCACCCGGCGCATTCCGCCCCCGCGAGGAAGACACGAGACAAAAGGATACGGACCCATAAATGAAACTGAAATGGCATGCGAAATGGCGAAATCCCGTCAGGAAGGGTGTGCGGAGCGGGCTTCCTGCCCGGTCAAGCACGCTGACGCCGCGGGGTGACGCCATTTCCATGTCCTTCGGATTTGACCGGCTTGCTCCTCCTCCGCGTTGCGAAGGACTTGAAAATGCGCCGCATTTTCTGCGCTTCCGCGCCTTGACGAGACGCAAGCCGCCTCAAACCCTTTCGGCCTCATTTATGGGTCCGTACCCTAGAGGTGGCGACAGGCAGTGACGGCACGACGCAAACGGACAATCCTGACAGCAGACAGTGTTCCGATACTGCCGGCGCATGTGCGCCTGGTTTTCAACCAAAAACGAGACAGCTGGGTGGTGCTTGCTCCAGAGAAAATCCTGTGGCCGGACGACATCAGCGTGCTGATCCTCAAAAACTGCGACGGTGTCAGGTCCATCGGGGTGATCGCCGGGTCGCTGTCTGAGGAATTCAGCGCGCCCTGTTCGGAAATCCTGGCAGATATCCTGGAGTTCCTGCAGGACTGGAGCGACCGGTTGCTGATCAGGCCCGCGGGCCGGCGTGGAGACATGCAATGAGCGGTGATCTCGAAATCCCGCTCGGGCTGCTTGCGGAACTCACGCACAGATGTCCGCTGCAATGCGGCTATTGCTCCAATCCGCTTGAACTCCTGAAGGCAAATCGGGAGCTGGATACGGCAACATGGATCGAGGTTTTCAGACAGGCCGCCGATCTCGGCATTTTGCAGGTGCATCTTTCGGGCGGCGAGCCGACATTACGGTCGGATCTTGAAGATATCATCACCTGCCTGACGGAAGGCGGCATCTACACCAATCTGATCACGGCCGCCGTGACGCTTACCGGCGACCGGCTCAACGCCCTCAGGGACGCAGGACTGGATCATATCCAGATCAGCTTTCAGGGTGCGAACGACGAGACAACGTTTCGGATCGGGCACTACAGGAATGCATTCGAGAAGAAACGCGCAGCCGCCGCGCAGGCGCGTGCACTCGGCCTGCCGCTGACGATCAACGCCCCCATCCACAGGCTCAATATCGAGGAGGTTCCCGCGTTCGTCGACCTCGCGCTGGAACTGGACGCCGAGCGTCTGGAAATCGCCAATGTGCAGTATTACGGCTGGGCGGAACTCAACAAGGCGGCCCTCCTGCCCGACCGCGAGCAGGTCGCGCGGCAGATCGATTTCGTGACCAGGGCGCGTGAAGACCTGACGGGCATCCTGAATATCGACTTTGTTCCCCCCGACTATTACGCCGATTATCCCAAGCCCTGCATGGGCGGCTGGGCGAAGGACGCCTTCATGATCGCGCCGGACGGCACCATGATGCCGTGCCATGCAGCGCAGTCGATCACAAGCCTGTCGTTCGAGAACGTACGGGAGAAACCGCTGCAGGCAATCTGGGAGGACTCCCCCAGTTTCAACGCCTACCGGGGAACGGAATGGATGTCCGACCGCTGCAAGGCCTGCCCGCGCAAGGACATCGATTTCGGCGGCTGCCGCTGCCAGGCCTTCGCCGTTACCGGCGATGCCACGGAAACCGACCCCGCCTGCATCAAGTCCCCGTTCCATGAGGATCTGAGGGCGTTTCCAACCAACACGAGGGTGCAAAAACGCATGATCGGCGCAGCGACCGGAAGGGTGTGAATTCCCTGCATCGGCTCAGAGCCCCCAGGTCGGAAAAAGATCTAAACGCCTCCGGTTTTCCGCATTGCCGCAGCGTCCTGTTCCCGTTGCTTTTGCATGATTTTGTCCCGCACGGAAGACAGATCGCCTTTCGGCGTTTCCGGATTTTTCGGGTTGAGCGGTACGAGCTCCACCAGAACCGGGTTGGGTATGTGGTCGAGGGTAGCGCCGGAAACAGCATCAACGCCCACACCGATGACGCCACCGACCAGAACGTTTCCAGCCAATCCGGCAACCCCACCGGGTGCCACGACCGTGCTGACATGCACGGTCTGCTCTTCATAGCCCTCCTTGGTCACCGTTACGGTGAATTCCTTTTTTCTGGATACCTCCAGCAGACAAGGTGACGCGGAACAATTCAGCCCGATGCTTGTCGCTATATCCGCCCCCTCCGGCGAGGCGTAAACCGTCACCGTTTCCGTCGTGCCACGCGTGACGCTGGCACATGCTGGCAGGCAGACACAGAGAGTGAGCACCAGCCAGCCAGACCAATTGCTTTGCATGCGCACTCTCCTGATTTTCGGCGGCGACAACCGCGCCGCTCTCTTTGAATGGAGAGCAACTCTAAGCGTTGTGGCAAAGGTGTGGTATGCTGAAAGCGCAACTTATTCAGCAAATTAACGTATTGTGTCACGTGCCGGGCAACAGTGCTAATGCCTGTTTGCGAGAACCGGTGAGCCGCTGCGAGCAAATCGCCTCGCGCGCGATTTCCCGAAAGTTCGCTGGCTCAGTAAACGTCTTTCTGGTAGCGCTTCCCGTCGCGCAGTTTCTCAAGATAGGCCTCGGCCGCTTGGCCGCTGACCTTGCCGTGCGTCTCGATGACCTTCAAGAGCGCGGCATGAACGTCCTTTGCCATGTGGTTGGCATCACCGCAGACATAAAAATGCGCGCCGTCTTCCAGCCACTCATAGATTTCGGCACCATGTTCCAGAATACGATCCTGGACATAGATTTTCTCGTCCTGGTCCCGGCTGAACGCCACGCTGAGCCTGGTCAGCAATCCCGATTTCAGGAACCCCTGCAACTCGACCTGATAGAGGAAATCCTGCGTGAAGTGCGGATTGCCGAAGAAGAGCCAGTTCCTGCCGTCTGCTCCGGCCGCATCCCGGTCCTGCAGAAACGACCTGAAGGGTGCGATCCCGGTTCCCGGGCCCACCATGATGACCGGCGTTTCCGGGTTTTCCGGAAGCCGGAAACTGTCATTGTGTTCGACGAAAACGCGGATCTTGTCGCCTTCTTCGATCCTGTGGCCGAGGAAACCCGAACATCCACCGAGATGCGTCTGCCCGAAGGCGTCATATTCCACGACACCGACGGTCAGGTGGACTTCATCCTCCACTTCCCGCTGGCTCGACGCGATCGAATAGAGCCTGGGCTGCTGCTTGCGCAGACAGCCGGCAAGGTCCTGTGCGGACAATGCGCCTGGATGCTCGCGAATGATGTCGTAGATCTGGCGGCCGGCTATGTAGTCCCGCATCGCGGCCTTGTCGCCGGAGAGCTTCGCCAGATCCGCGTTCGCTGTCGTGGAGGCATATTTTTCGACAAAACCCGGATAGGATTGCGTGAGTTCGAAATCCTCGATCAGGGCCTGGCGAAGGCGTCTGGCCTCCTCGCCAAGCGTCACCTCTTCTGCCGGGTCGAGCTTCAAGGCATCCAGGAGGGCGTCCACCTCATTGCCGTCATTTTCGAAGTAAATCCCGAGCGCATCACCGGCACGGTAGGTCAGTCCGGACCCCTTCAGCGAGATTTCAACGTGGCGGACATCCTTGGTGGAGTCCCGCCCGGTGATTTTCTGAACGGCTCCAAGCTCGGCCTCGAACGGATTTTTCTTGCCGTATTGCGATACCGGCATCGCGGGCACACCGCCAAAACCGGGAAAGCTGCCCGCGGGAATCGCAGCTGCAGACCCCTTGTTGTCTTCCGCCAGCTCCGGCTCAAAAGCGTCGACAGCGCCGCCGATCCAGGCGTCCGCGTCATCGTCATAATCAACATCGAGCAGCGCCCGCTCAAAGGAAACGCTTGCGCCCAGATTTGCAAGACGGTCTTCAAAATCGATTGCCGTCTGGCAAAAGAACTCATAGCTGCTGTCGCCGAGACCCAGGACCGCGACCTTCAGACCATCCAGCTTCGGTGCCTTTTTCGAAGCCAGGAACGCGTGCAATTTCTCCGCCGGTTCAGGCGGCTCGCCCTCCCCATAGGTCGAGACCACGATGACCACGAATTTCTCGTCCTTCAGCCGGTTCGGCTTGTAGTCCGCCATATTGACGACCGTGACATCAAGACCCTTTTCCCGCGCTTTCGCGCCGAAGCTCTCGGCAACGCCCCTGGCGTTGCCGGTCTGGGATCCGTACAGAACGGTCAGCGTGGCCGCTTCTCCGACTGCGGCGGCCGGCGCGACAGGGCCGCCGGCTGCGGAATTGGCGGCTCCTGCCAGGTAACCGCTGATCCATGCCTGCTGCACGGGTGTCAGCGTGCCGGCTAGCTGCTGAAACAGGGCGGCCTGCTCGGGAGAGAGTGGACTGATGGCCTGTGGGATTTGCGATAAAAACATCTGGCACGCTTGTGATGAACTGGGCCGCACTTTGGGTGTGCAGCTGGAAACCGGAGATCAGGTGACGTCGATATGCAGCCCGCACTCGCGGGTCATGCCAAAGAAGCGGGTGTCCTCTTCCAGCATGCCGGGTTCGAGCTTGCGGGTGGTGTGAATGTCACCGACGCTGACATAACCCTGCTCCCAGAGCGGGTGATAGGGCAGATCGTGTTCCTTGAGATACAGATGCACGTCACGATTGCTCCAGTTCACGATCGGATGGACCTTGATGCGGCTGCCCCGCAACTCCAGGAATTCACGTTCCTCGCGGCTGGCCGCCTGGCTCTGGCGCAGACCGCTGAACCAGGTGCCCACTTCCAGTTCCCGCAACGCCCGCTGCATGGGCTCGACCTTGTTCATCCGGTTGAATTTCTGCAATCCCTCTTCCCCCTGGTCCCAGAGGCGACCGAATTTGGCCTCCTGCCAGGCCGTGCTCATGCGGGCGCGGTATACCCTCAAATTGAGCTGAAGGCGGTCCGTGAGCTGCTCGATGAACTGATAGGTCTCCGGAAACAGGTAACCCGTGTCGAGCAGCAGGATGGGAATGTCGGGCCGGTACCGCGTCAGCAGATGCAGCATGACGGAGGACTGAATACCGAAACTGGAAGACAGCACATGCTGCCCGGGCAAGTTTTCCAGCGCCCAGCGGACGCGCACCTCCGCGCTCTGGTCCGCAAGCCAGGCATTGACGTCGCGTAGCAAACGCACCCTTTCGCCTTGGTTCGTCTCCAGAACATTTCGCAGATCTTTCATCGCCTTCTCAAACCTCGTTCAGTTGCACTTGCGCGCTTCAGGCATGGAAATCGGTCTTGGAAATCTTGACCTCGGCAACGATACCCTTGCGGATCACGAAGTCGCCGAAACCCTCGCCGCTTTCACGTTGTTCCGCCCACCGACCGATCAGATCGTCCAGCTCGGACAGGATCACGTCCTCGCCGATATTTTCCCGGTAAAGCTTGGGAATACGGGTCCCCACGCGATTGCCGCCGAGATAAAGGTTGTATTTGCCGGGACCCTTGCCGACGAGACCGGCCTCGGCAAGCATCGCCCGACCGCACCCGTTTGGGCATCCGACCACCCGCAGGATCAGGTGATCGTCCGGTATCCCGTGTTTTTCCAGAAGAGCCTCGACCTTGCCGACCAGTGAGGGCAGAAACCTCTCGGCCTCAGCCATCGCCAGCGGGCAGGTCGGCAAGGCGACGCAGGCCATGGAGTTCTTGAGCTGCGGCTTGATGAAATCGTCGATCAGCCCGTGCTCGCGGGCAATTTGCTCGATTTCCCGCTTGAGACCCGCAGGAACACCCGCAATCACCAGGTTCTGGTTCGCGGTCATGCGGAAGTCGCCCTCATGCACTTCGGCAATCTTGCGAAGTCCGGCCTTCAGCGGACGGTTGGGATAGTCCAGTATCCGTCCGTTCAACAGGTAGAGCGTCAGGTGATGCTTTCCATCGACACCCTCGACCCAGCCGAAACGGTCTCCGCGCGAGGTGAATTCATAGGGACGGCTCGGTTCGAACCTGACGCCTGCCCGCGCTTCCACCTCCTCCTTGAACACATCCGAACCAACCCGGTCCAGCGTGTATTTGGTCTTTGCATTCTTGCGGTTGGAGCGATTCCCCCAATCGCGCTGCACGGACACGACATGCTCGGCGACCGCAAGCGTGTGCTCAAGCGGTATGAAACCGAAATCGTCGGCCTTGCGCGGATAGGTCGCCGTGTCGCCGTGGGTCATTGCAAGGCCGCCGCCGACCAGAACATTGAAACCGACCAGTTTGCCCTTTTCGGCGATCGCGATGAAGTTGAGGTCGTTGGCATGAACGTCCACCTCGTTATTGGGCGGAATGGACACGGTTGTCTTGAACTTTCGCGGCAGATAGGTCGACCCGAGGATCGGTTCTTCCGTGGTCTTCGCCTTCTCGCCGTTCAACCAGATCTCGACATAGGCCTTCGTGCGCGGCAACAGGTGCTCCGAGATCTTCTTCGACCACTCATAGGCCTCCTGATGGAGCTCCGATTCCACCGGGTTTGTCGTGCACAGGACATTGCGGTTCACGTCGCCCGCGGTTGCAATGGAGTCGATGCCGCTGTCGTTCAGCACCTGGTGCATGTTCTTGATATGCGGCTTCAGGACACCGTGAAACTGAAAGGTCTGGCGCGTCGTCAGCCGGATCGAGCCGTACATCGTGTGTTCTTCGGCGAAACGGTCGATGGTCAGCCATTGTTCCGGTGTGATGATGCCGCCCGGCATACGCGCCCGGAGCATGACGTTGTGCAGCGGTTCCAGTTTCTGTTTGGCGCGCTCGGCGCGAATATCGCGATCATCCTGCTGGTACATGCCGTGAAAGCGGATCAGCTGGAAATTGTCCGCCGTGAAGCCGCCGGTGATCGGATCGGCAAGATCGTCGACAATCGTTCCGCGCAGGAAATCGCTCTCGCGCTTCAAACGTTCGTTGTCCGACAGCTTGACGTCGCCGTGCGGCTGCAGACTTTCAACTTTCTTCAACATGGCGCAGCCTTCATCTCGTCAGGGGGAGCGGAACAGCGTGCAGCGACGCTGTTCCGGTTGCCTGTTCAGGCGGGAAGTTTTGTCTTGCGCAGATACGGCAGAACGGTTTCGAACGATCCGAATTTCGCCCTGGCATCCTCGTCGCTTACCGTTGCGGGAATGATCACATCCTGACCGACTTCCCAGTTGGCGGGGGTTGCGACGCCCTTGCCAGTTGTCTGCAAGGCGTCAAGCGCACGCAGCACTTCGGCAAAGTTGCGGCCGACGGTCATCGGATAGGTCATGGACAGCTTCAACTGCTTGTCAGGGCCGATGATGAAGACGGAGCGGACGGTTGCGCTGTCCGCAGGCGTGCGGCCGTCAGGCAAATAGGCTTCGGCAGGCAACATGTCGAAGGCCTTCGACACTTCCAGGCCCTCGTCGGCAATGATCGGGAATGTCG
>JBCDEN010000471.1:0-3998 GCA_039179715.1 Pseudomonadota bacterium | reverse complement strand
TGTTGTCGTTCGAACATTGGCGATGCGCCGGTTGTTTGTCCAGCGTCGATTTTGGGCACAGGTTGCATCAAAGATAGGTTTGCCGTTCCAGCGAGGATATCTCCCTCCCGAATTCGTTCAGTTCTTCCCGCTTTATCTCCGTCAGCACCTTGTGCATTTCGGCCCCCACGGCCCTTTTCATAAGCTTCGACGCCTCGAAGGCATCAATGGCCTCGTCCATCCACGGTGTCAGGCGTTTCTTGCGCTTTTCATAGGCATTGCCGGTCACCGGTGCGGGTGGGTCCTTCCGCTGCTTCAGGCCTTCCAGCATACCCGCCAGAATTCCCGTGAGCACGAGATAAGGGTTCGCGTCGGCACCAGCGATACGGTGTTCCACCCGCGCCGCCTCGGGGCTGGAGGCAGGAACACGCAGTGCGACGGACCTGTTGTCATAGCCCCAGCAGATCGAGGCCGGGGCGTAGGATCCGGGCTGCATGCGGCGGAAGCCGTTGAACGTCGAGATGAACAGTAAAAGCGCTTCCGGCATGGTCTTCAACAGGCCGTTGATGGCATGGCCAAGACGCTCCGGTCCCTTGTCCGGGTCCGCGAACAGGTTGCAGTTCTCGTCTTCCATGGAGACGTGCACATGCATGCCGTTGCCGGGCCATTCCACGAAGGGCTTGGCCATGAAGGACGCCTTGAGTTCATGCTTGCGGGCAACGCCGGCAACAAGACGGCGGAGCAGCACGACGTCGTCGGCGGCCAGAAGCGGGTTGCGGCGGTGATGCAGGTTCAATTCGAACTGGCCGGGTGCAGCCTCCGAAACGGCGGCGTCGGCCGGAATGCCCTGCGCTTCACAGGCCTTGCGCAGATCATCGACCACGGGGAGCAGCGCTTCCAGATCGGACAGCGCGTACATGTTCTGCCGCGCCGGACCGAGATGGGTCGAAAACAGCGGCTTGGGCTGCTCTGTCCAGTCTCCGTCGCTTTCCTCGAAGAGATAGAATTCCAGCTCAAAGGCGCAGGTAGCCGTTACACCGAATTCGGATTTGAGCTGCTCGACCATGTTTTCCAGAACGTGGCGCGGATCCGCCAGAAACGGCGCTCCGTCCCGGTCATACATGGACAACAGCACCTGCGCGGTCTTGCGCTCGGTCCAGGGTACCAGTTTCAGCGTTTCCGGGATCGGCCAGCAGACACCATCCTTGTCACCGGTCTCCAGATGCATGCCGGTCGCTTCCACTTCCCGGCCCCAGACATCGAGACCAAAGAGGGAATAGGGAAAGGCGACCCCCTGCTCGAAGACCTTTTTCAGCGCCTTGCCGGGCAGCCATTTTCCACGCAGAACACCATTGGTGTCCGGCAGAACCACTTCAAGCGTGTCGAGATCGGAATGTTCGGCCAGAAAGGCGTCGAAATCCACCTTCCATCCGGGCTCGGCCGGATGTTCCAGAATCTGGTGGGGCAGTTCGTTCATCTAGAGTGTCAATCGTCCCTGCGTTCAGGTGAAGCCGCCCGGCACATTGCTGCTACCGGGCTTTCAGCTTTCGTTTGCGTCCTTTCGAAAAATGTGATCACTTTCTGTTAAGCCTGTCAAGGCAGATCGCACGTGTTGAGAATTTGTAATGGTTGGGAGACCCCGTTGGCCGCCCGGTATTCCGCTCCGACAAACAATCCTGCAGGCAATGTCCAGGAACAGCCCTCCACGCGCGGAGCGACGCGCGGACAGGTCGATGCCGCGATCCGTTCGGGCCTTTTGACCGGGCGGTTCATTCCGGGAAAAGCCGTCACGATCCGGGGTCTTGCCTCCGAACTCGGCGTCAGTCCAATGCCGGTGCGCGAGGTGCTTCAAAGGCTCGCGGCGGAAAACGCCCTGGAAGTGAAAAGCAACGGCCGGGTCCAGGTGCCCGACATGACACCGGAGCGTTTTGACGAGGTGCTCAAAGCCCGGCTTTTGCTGGAACCCGAACTGGCGGAACGTGCGCTCTACAGGCTTTCAAAACAAGATGTAAGGACACTGACAAAGATCGACGACGAGATCGACGCGTGCATTGTCAGCGGTGATGCCGAAGCGTATATGCAACTGAACCACGCCTTCCACTTTCACATCTACGCTGCCTCCAGCTCGAAGGTTCTGCTCCCGCTCATCGACAGCCTCTGGCTTCAGTTTGCGCCGTTCATGCGCACCGTTTACGGGCGGGTTGGAACGGTCAATCTCGTCGACCAGCACAAGGAGGCTATCCGCGCAATCGAACAGAAGGACCCGTCGGCGCTGCGGGACGCGATCTCCGGCGACATCACGGATGGCATGGGGATCCTGGGCAAGGAAATCCTGAAGAACGCGACAGGCGGTTGATCCGGCCAGCAGTCCATGTCATTTTGTGATCACAAAATCTGCAATTCGTGCCAACCGGACCTCAGGCAATCGGCATTTCGACGATGCGAAAGACCTGACCCAGGCCGACCCGCCAGGCCCAGACAAGACCCCGGAGCTTCTCGTGAGTGATCAGACGCCGACCAACGCCCGCAGCAACGCCGCCGACAGTTTGCGCGGTGTTCCCGACGGCGACGCCGCGCGCGAGTGGCTGCATGCGCGCAACATCGAAGATATCGAATGCATCGTTCCGGACATTGCCGGTGTCGCGCGCGGGAAAATGATGCCGGTGGAGAAGTTTTTCTCCGGCCCCGTCATGACCATGCCTGCCTCCATCTTCGCGCAAACGATCTCCGGCGACTATCCCGATGACGACGACCGTTTCCAGCACAATCCGACCGACGGCGATCTCTATTTCCGCGCGGATTACAGCACGCTGACATCGGTTCCCTGGGAGAGCGATCCGACCGCCCAGCTCATCCACGATGCCTATACGCGCCAGGGTGCTCCCGTTGAGACCGCGCCCCGCAACGTTCTGAAACGCATCCTGAAACTCTACGACGACAAAGGCTGGAAACCGGTCATCGCACCGGAAATCGAGTTTTATCTGGTGCGGCCCAACACCGATCCGGACTACCCGCTCGAACCACCGACGGGCCGCTCGGGCCGCCCGGAAGTGGGCCGTCAGTCCTATTCCATATCCGCCCTGAACGAGTTCGACGAACTCATCGATGACATCTACGACCTTTCCGAACAGCAAGGGCTGGAGATCGACACGCTGATCCACGAGGAAGGCGCGGCGCAAATGGAAATCAACCTGCGCCATGGCAATCCGCTCGCCCTGGCCGACCAGGTATTCCTGTTCAAGCGCACGATCCGCGAAGCCGCCCTCCGGCACGACATGTACGCAACCTTCATGTCCAAACCGATGTCACACCAGCCCGGATCTGCGATGCATATCCACCAGTCGGTGATCGACCGGGAAACGGGACAGAATATCTTCGCGGGCGAGAACGGCGAAGAAACCCCTGCGTTCCTCTCCTTCATCGCCGGGCACCAGGTTTACCTGCCCAAGGTAACCTGCATCATGGCCCCCTTCGTAAATTCCTACCGCCGGTTTTCGAAGACTTCGACATCGCCGGTCAATGTCTACTGGGGTTACGACAACAGGACCGTCGGCCTCAGGGTGCCTTATTCCAGTCCGGAGGCCCGGCGGCTTGAGAACCGCATTCCCGGGTCCGACGCCAATCCCTATCTTTCGATCGCCGCCAGCCTTGCCTGCGGCTATCTCGGCATCGTCAACGAACTGAAGCCGGACGCCCCCCGGAGCGATGACTGCACCGAGCTTGCGAAATCACTACCGCGCGGCCTGCCGGAAGCGGTTGCACAGTTCGAGAATTCCGACGAGATGATCGAGGTGTTCGGCGAGACGTTCGTCGCCACCTATCGCGCCATCAAATACGAAGAATTCGAAACCTTCATGTCCGTGATCAGCGCCTGGGAGCGGGAATATCTTCTGCTCAACGTCTGATCCGTCCCCCTCATTGCCCGGAGTTCACGCCATGACGGCCCATTCCAACATCTACCCGACAAAGGCTCTGCAGGAGATCGATGCCGCCCATCACTGGCATCCGTTCTCGGATAT
>JBCDEN010000393.1:0-4666 GCA_039179715.1 Pseudomonadota bacterium | reverse complement strand
GACGGCAAGATCGACATGATGGTGCGCCCCGCCGAGATCGGTTCGGCCAACATAGAACGGTTCGGCCTCAGCGGGGAGTTCCGCGTGCTGTCGATCCCCGACGACAAGGTTGAAAGCGAAGAAATGCAGGCCCTGTTCGGTCGGCCAGGGCGCGGCATGCTTCAGTTCGACGGTGACGTCTACAAGGGACAACTCACCGGCGGTGAGATCACCGCGCTTGGCTTCACCCAATTTGTGGGAACCCACGCCGGTGTCTCCGATGATGTTGTCTACGATGCCACCAAGGCGTTCTGGGAGAACCTGGATGAGGTGCACCGTACCGCGTTTTTTCTCAAGGACGTGACCAGGGACACCGCCTTTACCTCGGTCAATGTGCCGCTGCACCCAGGTGCCGTGCGTTACTACGACGAAGTGGGCATCACGATCCCGGATACCCTTCGCCCCTGATGATCGCTGACTGCCGGACGGCGGCTCCCGTCGCCACCCGGCGATGTCACTGATCCCTTTCGACAGAGAAGGCACACCATGACCGATGCGGCTTCCTTTGCCGGCGTCACGACCCGTCTGTTCGGCATGGCAGCGGCTGTTGCCTGCCTCGCCCTGGGTTTGATCACGCTTTACAGTTCAGGTGTCGGGCTGATCGACCCCAAGCTGCACCGGGCTGCCGGTTTCGCTCTTGCCCTGATCGTCGCCGTCTCGGTCTCGCACAAGCGGCGAGGGGCGACGTCGCCTCTGAATCTGGTCATTGATGCAGCCCTGGTCCTTGCCGGGCTCTGGTCGATCTGGTCATTCTACTTTGTCCAAACCGAGATGGAAACGGCGCTTTATGACGTCACCAATCGCGATGCCTGGCCCGCCTTGGCCGGTCTGGTCGTCTTTCTGGAACTCTGCCGCCGCCTCTGGGGATGGGGGCTTTTCTGTGTCGGCACGTTCGGCGTGGTCTATTTGCTGTTCGGACAGGACCTGCCCGGTATCCTTGCCCATTCAGGCTTTTCGCTGAAGGAAGTCGCCGAGGCACTCTGGTACAACACCAACAAGGGCGTGTTCGGCTCGATCACCAATATCGTGCTGAGCACGGTTTTCATCTTCATCATTTTCGGCGTACTGCTTGAGGGGACAGGGGCGGGCGACACGCTACTGAAATTCGCATTCCTGGCCACCCGCCGAACCCGGGGCGGTCCGGCTCATGCCGCCATCCTCGCCTCGTCGATGTTCGGGACCATGTCTGGGTCCACCGTGGCCAACATCGTCGGCACCGGCACATTCACCATTCCGATGATCAAGAAACGCGGATTTTCGCCAACCTTCGCGGCCGGTATCGAGGCAACGGCTTCGTCCGGTGGGCAGATCATGCCGCCCATCATGGGAGCTGCGGCTCTGGTCATGGCCGATCTTACCGGAGCAGGGTATCTCAACATCATCATTGCGGCGTTGTTTCCGGCACTCTTCTATTACTTCAGCCTGTTCGCGGCTGTCACGGTCGAAGCGCGCCGCCAGGGCATCGACGTGCAGGAGATGACCGTCGATGATCAGATAACCCGGACCGACCTGATCAACTCGGTGCTCTTCATCGGCCCGATCCTCGTGGTCATCGGCTCGCTGCTGGCGGGGCTGTCCACCTCTGCGGCCGGGTTCTACGCGGTCGTGGTTCTGCTTGTCCTGTCGGTCATCAATCCGGACGTGAGGAGCGATCCGGCCCGGCTCTGGAAGTCCTTTTTGAAGGGCTCCGAATCCGGGGCCACACTGCTGATTGCTATTGCAGCGATCGGTATCCTCGTCGGCTCGCTCGACAGCACCGGCCTCGGCCTCAAACTGGCCAATGTCATCGCCAGCATTCGGGGAGAAAGCCTGTTTTCGGCGCTTCTCGTTGCCATGGCCGGAGCTCTGATCCTCGGTATGGGAATGCCGACACTGCCGGCCTACCTGATCATTATTCTGGTGATGGGACCGGCCATTCAGGAACTCGGCGTCTCGATGCTGACCGCGCATATGTTCGTTTTCTACTATGGCGTGGCCTCGTCCCTGACGCCTCCGGTGGCGATTGCCGCTTACGCGGCGGCCCCCATCGCCCGGGCCAATCCGCTTTTGACCGCATTCATGTCGTTCCGGCTGGGCATGGCGAAATTCATCATTCCATTCATCTTCGCCTTCTACCCGACGATCCTGATCGTCGAACAGTTCAGTCTGTTGCCATTCCTCTGGATCGTGGCGCGCACGTGCTTCTGCATCTGGTTGTTCTCGTCCGCATTGTCCGGTTTCGACCGGCGCAAACTGACCTTGCCGGAGATCGTGATCCGCTTCGCAACCGCCTTTGCATGTCTCGCCACCGATCCTTTGATCCATTTGCCTGCCATTGCTGTCGGAGCTGCGCTGATCGCGTTTGATATCCGTGCCGGCCGGGCCAAGGCCATCCAGTCCGGGGCAACGCAATGACCAATAGACCCAATTTCCTGTTCATCATCACCGATCAGCACAGGGCCGATCATCTGGGTTGCTATGGAAACCCGGTGGTAAAGACGCCCAACATCGACCGAATGGCGGCCGACGGCATCCGTTGGGACCGTTTCTACGTCGCCAACCCGATCTGCATGCCCAACCGGGCCTCGATCATGACCGGGCGCATGTGCTCGGTGCATGGTGCCCGCCACAACGGCATTCCGCTGTCGAAGGATCACACCACATTCGTCGAACTCCTACGCGATGCCGGATACAACACCGGCCTGATCGGGAAATCCCACCTGCAGAGCTTTACCGGCCTGCCGGCAACAAACCGGTTTGTTGCCAGGGAAGGTCTGACCACGCCGTCGGCGCATTTGCGCGACGCTTTTAAGAACAACCGCCACTCCACAGAGTATGATCTCGAGGTTGCCCCCAATTGGGATACGCCTCTGGCCGAGAGACTGAAGGGACATTTTTACGGTTTTGATCATGTCGAGGTCGCCGCCGATCATGGTGACCAGGCCTCCGGCGACTACCTTTTGTGGGCCCGTGCACAGACACCGGACTTCGACGCGCTGACCGGTCCGGACAACGCGTTGTCCGACAATCGGTTAAAGGCGCCCCAGGCATGGCGGACGGCGGTTCCCGAGGAGCTTTATTCCACATCCTGGATTGCCGACCGGTCGCAGGACTGGCTCGGTGACAAAGCAGACCGGGATGAACCGTTCTTTTTGCAAATGTCGTTTCCGGACCCGCATCATCCATTCACGCCGCCGGGACGTTACTGGGACATGTATGATCCCGCCGATATCACGCTGCCGGCCTCGTTCGGACTGGGTGACCTGCCGCCGATCAGGGCGATGAAAGAGGCCATGAAGAAGGGGACAGACCCGAGGGACAATCAGAACCCGTTCGCCGTGACCGAAGACGAGGCCCGGGCCATCATCGCGCTGACCTACGGGATGATCACCATGATCGATGACGCCATCGGCCGGGTGCTGAACAGCCTGGATACACTGGGGCTCTCGGACAACACGATCGTCATCTTCACCTCGGACCATGGCGACTATATGGGCGATCACGGCCTGATGCTGAAACTGCTGTTGCACTATCAGGGCATCATCCGCGTGCCGTTCATATGGAGCGATCCCGCCGCTGCCCGTGGCACAATCGATCAGGGACTGGGCTCATCTATCGATATTGCCGCGACGATCCTTGCCCGGGCTGGAATACAGCCCTTCAACGGCCTGCAAGGCCGCGATCTCCTGACCACGGAGCCGCCGGACGCCATTTTGGTGGAAGAGGACAGTCAACGCACCATGACCGGTTTTGACCGCCCCCAGCGTGTCCGCACTGTGGTCACCGATCGGTATCGAATGTCGCTGCGGCAGGGAGAGGACTGGAACGAGCTTTATGATCTTGAGACCGATCCTGATGAACTCAGAAACATCTACGACGCGCCGGATGCGTCTGATATCCGCCAAGAAGTGACAGAAACCATGCTGCGCCGAATGATCGAATTGCAGGACAGGGCACCATTGCCGGCATACCGCGCCTGAGAATGGGTTTTGAGATTTCAGCCGCTCACCGGTTTGCGGGGCAGGCAACAAGACCAGGTGCGCGTGAAGAACGCTGATGAAGTTTCTGCTACTTGCGCAATACCAAACCCGGTTGCGAAAGTTCCGGAGGCTCCGGTGGTTGACCCAGCCCAGCAGTGAAAACAATGCTATGACTGAAACCGGACCGATACCGGTCCGGCACCTCCAACAAATGAGCCCTTCGGTAAATGTCCAGCGATCCGGGAAAGAAAACCTTCAATCCGCCGACCGTGCGCGCGCCTTTTGGAGCTTACAATCACGGTCTCTATGTGCCGGCGGGGGCGA
This sequence comes from Pseudomonadota bacterium, assembly GCA_039179715.1. Lineage (GTDB taxonomy): Bacteria > Pseudomonadota > Alphaproteobacteria > Rhizobiales > Stappiaceae > Roseibium. The sequence goes on along the minus strand of JBCDEN010000393.1, from coordinate 344 downwards.
GCCTGCTGGTGACATCGGGGCAACTCGGCATAAGGCCGGATGACACCATCCCGGCCGACGTCATCGGGCAGGCCGAGATCTGCTTTGAGGCAATCAAGGCCATCTTGCGCGAAGCGGACATGAGCTTCGAAGACGTGATCCGGATCTCCGGTTTTGTCACCCGGCGCGAGGATTTCGCCGACTACATGGCCGTCCGGGACCGGTACACCGGGTCAGTCAAACCGGTTTCGACGCTTCTGGTCGTCGGCGGTTTTACCCGCGCAGAATTCCTGGTCGAGGTGGAAGTCACTGCTGCGAAGGTGGTTTGACCTGCGCGGACCGGACCGGCGTCAGAAACGCTCCAT
>JBCDEN010000176.1:0-7258 GCA_039179715.1 Pseudomonadota bacterium | reverse complement strand
TTGCTGGCCGACGCGCAGGAGGTTCTCCATGGCGGTGTTTGCGAACACGATGATCCTGTCCGGATTCGTGACCAGCACGGCCTCATTCAATCCGCCGAACGACTGCTGCAGATCGAGTGTGACAGACTCCACCGACTTCCTCCCGTCATCCCGGCACCTTTTATGCCTTTACGTAAATTTAGACAGGAAAAGACTTAACAAAATCGGTGCATTCATTCGTTATTCAAATCAGCATTGAGTGTTCTAAATAGTAAAATACCGTCATCTTTTCCTAAATTGCAGTAATCGCTGCAATATTTCTATTGATCCAGAAACGTGCCGATCCGATCAAGTGCGGAAATTATGTTTTCTGTGGAGTTCGCGTAAGAAAGGCGGATGTATCCCTCTCCGAGAATCCCGAAATCAGGCCCTCCGATAGTTGCAACGCCCGTTTCTTCCAACAGGACCGAGGCAAGCTCTTTGGCCTTCCAGCCGGTGTCCTTGATATTGGGGAACGCATAGAAGGCACCGAGCGGGATGCGGCAGGAGACGCCGGACAGCGCGTTGAGGCCGTCGACGATCACACGCCGGCGGGCGTCGAACTCGGCAACCATTTCGTGGACGGCCGTCTGAGGACCCGTCAGCGCGGCGAGGCCGGCAAACTGGGCCGGTGCGTTGACGCAGGACCACGCGTTGACGGCAAGCTTGCGCGCCTTGTCGGCGAGGCTGTCGGGCCACACGGCAAACCCCATGCGCCAACCGGTCATGGCATAGGTCTTTGACCAGCCATCCAGGAGGATCAGCCTGTCCCGGATCGACTCAAAGCCCAACAGCGATACGTGCTCCATGCCGTCATAGGTCATCTGCGAGTAGATTTCGTCCGACATCACCGCGACATCGGGGTGGTTGCCCAACCCTTTGACTAGCGCTTCTATTTCCGGTCTCGGCGTCACGCCGCCGGTCGGGTTCGCCGGCGAATTGAGAATGAGCAGGCGGGTCTTGTCCGTGATCAGAGACAGTGTCTCTTCGGCGGAAAACGCGAAGTCGTTTTCCTCGCGTATCGGGACCGGCACCGGCCGCGCACCGGTGAACTCGATCATTGACCGGTAGATCGGAAAACCGGGGTCCGGATAGAGGATTTCCGTTCCCGGCTCGCCGAACATCAGGATCGCCATGAACATCGTGACCTTGCCTCCCGGAACAATGAGAACATTGCCGGGATCGGTTTCAACACCGTGACGCTTCAGGAGGTCGGCGGATACGGCTTCTCTCAACGGTGCAATTCCGGTGGCCGGGGTATAGCCGTGATGTCCGTCCTTGAGCGCCTTGATCGCCGCCTCGACGATATGTTCGGGCGTGCGGAAATCCGGCTGGCCTATTCCGAGATTGATGATGTCACGGCCCTGACCGGCGAGCTCGGTCGCGCGTGCGAGAACGGCGAATGCATTTTCCTCGCCAATGCGGTCAAATCCGCTGATCGTTTTCAACATCCGCTGCTCGCTTTCTTTCGTCAATTTTGGGTCCGTAACCTAACGCCCGGCCCTGTCCGTGAAAAGACCGGAATGCGGTGCAGCCGTTCCCCAACATTCGGTGTCCATCCGGCTACCACAGGAATTTTGCCACTGTCTCTCCAAATTGGCGCGCGATGTGCTTATATTCGCGGCCAACGCACCTGTCCCCCGACAGGAAAAGCAAAATCAACTAGGCCAGGAACCCTCGCAATGACCGCGACCCAGGACGCCCAGGCCCAGATTCCGGTCACGGTTCTGACCGGATATCTCGGCGCTGGAAAGACCACGCTCCTCAACCGGATCCTCACTGAAAATCACGGTCAGCGCTACGCCGTGATCGTCAACGAATTCGGCGAGGTCGGCATCGACAACGATCTGCTTGTCGAATCCGATGAGGAAATCTTCGAGATGAACAACGGCTGTATCTGCTGCACCGTGCGCGGTGACCTGATCAGGACCGTTCAGAACCTGATGAAACGGAAGGGCGCTTTCGACGCCATCATCGTGGAGACAACGGGGGTTGCCGATCCGGCTCCCGTCGCCCAGACCTTCTTCATGGACGATGATGTGCGGGCCTCCGCAAGGCTGGATGCCGTTGTTGCCGTGGTCGATGCGCGCCATGTCCTGCAGCGCCTTGAAGACACCGAGGAAGCCGAAGATCAGGTCGCCTTTGCCGATGTGATCCTGATCAACAAGACCGATCTCGTCACGCCGGAAGAGCTGGCAGCGGTCGAAGCACGCATCCGCTCGATCAATCCTTACGCGAAACTGCACCGGAGCGAGCGCTGCGGGGTCGAGATTGCCCAGGTCCTGGACCGGGGTGCATTCGATCTGGACCGGATCCTGTCGCTGGACCCGCATTTCCTGGAGCATGGCCATGCCGCCCACGAGTGCGGCCCGGACTGCGATCACGATCACGACCATGATCACCACCACCATCATCATGATCATGGCCACGGTGATCACCATCACCACCACACGGAATCCCCGCATTCCGTCAAAAGCATTTCGCTCACCGCCGGTGACCTCAATCCGGACATGTTCTTTCCCTGGATCAGCCAGGTCACCCAGGTGCAGGGACCCAACATCCTGCGCCTCAAGGGCATCCTGGCGTTCAAGGACGATCCGCAGCGATATGTCATTCAGGGCGTTCACATGATCGTCGAAGGCGATCACCAGCGTGACTGGAAAGAGGGGGAGCCGCGCGAAAGCCGCCTTGTCTTCATCGGGCGGGACCTCAACTGGGATGTCCTTGAGCAGAGCTTTCAGGCCTGCGCGGCGTAACGAGGTAAATCGCGTGCCGACAATTGCACCTGTGGACGTGGACGGCTTTGTGGTCCGCGCCGGATTCTTGAAGACGTGCGCATTCTTCGCGTCAGGAGAGGGGGACATCACCCTTTCCGGCGAAGGCGAGAAAACGGTGCGGCCGCACAGGGCCGGTCTGCTCGCCGCTGAACCGCTGACGGACGGAACCGGGCTGATTACATCCGGCGATGACGGCTGCATCTATCGCTGCGGCGCCGATGCGTCGGTCGAGCTTGTGGCCGAACGGCCGCGCAAGTGGATCGATCTGATCGCAACGGGCCCGTCCGGTGCACTCGCGTTTGCAAGCGGGCGTGTTGCCTGGGTTCGCCTTGGTGATGGCAAGGAAAAGGAGTTCGGACATGAACGCGCGGTCGGCGGGCTGGCGTTCGCGCCGAAAGGCACGCGCCTGGCGGTTTCCCGGTATGATGGCGCGACCCTCTGGTGGGCCGGAACCGACGGACCGCCGACCAAGCTTTCCTGGAAAGGCGCACATCTCGGGATCAGCTTTTCGCCCGATGGACAATTCCTCGTCACGGCCATGCAGGAAAATGCTCTGCATGGCTGGCGGTTGTCGGACACCAAGGACATGCGCATGTCCGGATACCCGGCCAAGGTGAAATCGTTCAGTTGGTCCTACAAGGGTAAGTATCTGGCAACGTCAGGTGCCAACGCCGCAATCCTGTGGCCTTATCACGGGAAAACCGGTCCGATGGGGCAAACGCCGCTTCAGCTTGGTTCCAGGACCGACCTGCTCGTTTCCGTCGTCGCCTGCCATCCCAAGGAGGATGTTGTCGCCATCGCGTACCAGGACGGGTCGATATCGATGTGCCGGTTTGAAGACAAGGCGGAAGTCCATTTGCGCCGGCCCGGAAAAAGCCCGGTTTCAACGATGGACTGGGACGCGGACGGCCTGCGGCTGGCCTTCGGAACCGAAGCCGGCGAAGCGGGGATCATAAGCTTGCAGGACTGATTGCCGTCCGGCAGATCGTGCCCGGAGACCCTCATGTTCAGAATTCTGGTCGTATGCGTCATGCTGGTGAGCGGAACGGCTGCGTCGCAGCTCCCTGAATTCTCACAGCAATATCGACAGCGGCTCGGAGGAGCAATCGACGCGCTGGAAGAGATCCTTGGCGATTTCAGACGCGATGCGTCGGCGTTCGGTTTGACAATCGCCGAAGCGATTGAGCGTCAAAGGTCTTCCGACGATGCCTTTGTCAGGGCACGTGGCAACAGCATGGCGGTCGCAGTCGCGCGGCTCGACGGCCTCAGGCAGCAGCAGGTCGCGCTTGAAAATGCAGGCTCGATCGAGCGATTGATCGTATTTGCCCGCGGGGTCGATCCTCAGCTTGCCCAGGCGACGGCGGCAGACTACGAGCCTGCCATACCGGTGACGATTGCAGGGTTTTTCAGCGCCGGTCTCGGTGCTCTCGCGGGGTTTGCGTTGGTGCGGCTGATTGCTGGCTTGACGCGTCTTGGACGGCGAAAAGCCGTTGCGCGCTCCTGACCCGAGCCGCTCTGCACTTCACTCCAGCATTACCTTCTTTGACCACTGCCGGACAAATCGGGTAATCACGTCTTGACGGGTAGCCAAGCTGGAGGGATGCCGAATGGACGCGATCACGCGCATGCGCTGCTTCATTCAAGTGGTCGATTCAAGAGGGTTTTCCGCTGCGGCGCGGGAAATGGGCCGGTCGAAGGCCCTTGTTTCGAAATATGTGGGTGAGCTTGAAGATGAACTCGGTGTCCGGTTGCTGAACCGCACGACCCGGCAGGTGTCTCTCACGGAAGTCGGGGAGGCCTATTACAAGGAAGCGGCGGAAATCCTGCAACGCATCGACGATCTCCAGGCGTCGGTGCAGTCGTCTCATCAGGAAGTACGCGGCCGGTTGCGCGTGTCGGCGCCGCGGTCGATGGGAGACGACATGCTCAACAAGCCGATGATGCAGTTTCTCGCTGAATATCCAGATATCCGGCTCGACCTTCGTCTGGAAGACCGGTTCGTGGACCTTGTCGAAGAAGGCTTCGATCTCGCGATCCGCGTGACGCAGCTGGAAGACTCAAGCCTGATCGCGCGGAAGATCGCTCCGTTCCGGACCGTTGTCTGTGCGACGGCCGAGGTTATCGGCAAATACGGTGCGCCAAAGGTTCCGGCAGATCTCTCGGCACGGCCCTGTATCATCGACACCAATTACCGCTACAAGCAGAACTGGGCGTTCGAGTCGCATGGTGAGCGCCTGTCGGTTTCGGTGAATGGGCCCCTTGAAGTCAACAGCGCGTCCGCCGCGCGCGAAGCCGCGCTGGCGGATCTTGGCTTCTTGCGCACGCCGCTGTTCTTCGTTGCCAATGATGTCAGGGACGGCAATCTTGTCGTTCTGCTGGAAGAGTTCGAGGAGCCGCAGCGCGGTATCTACGCGGTCTATCCACATCGGCGGCATCTGAGTGCGAAGGTGCGGGCGTTCGTGGACTTTCTGGTCGCCTGGTCCTCGAAACGTCCGGGCTGCTAACACAGGCGCTTGCACAACAGGGCAACTGCGTCGGATCCAAACCGTATTCGAGACCGTGCCGCGCGTTGCTTTTTTTATGCAAAATGTGATGCCCTCCAGAAACAGATTTTTGTTGCAAATGCAACATATACGTTTCAAAGTTTCATCATGAATGACGCTCAAAAACAGATTGCAGCCGGACTGGAACGGGTTTTCTGGAGCCGGGGGTTTGCGGAACCCAGCGTGCCGGAGTTGCGCGCCGGTGTGGGCGTCAGCATGCGCACGCTCTATCGCTACTTTCCCTCACGGGAAGCCATGATCCTGGGCGCACTGGAATACCGGCACCAAAGGTATCTGGCCTATGTGCGCGAGGGGGTGAGCGCACCCGGACTGGCAGCGGCAGAACAATTGTTCGACAAGCTGGGAGGCTGGATGCGCGTCACGCACGGCAAGGAGTGTTTTTTCCGCCAGGCCCTTGCAGCCAACCCGGACAGCACGCAGATCAAGGACACCGTTATCCGGCACAAGGGCGAGTTGCTCGAGTTCTTTGGTGTGCTGAGCGGAAACGAGCAATTCGCGACAACACTTTATCTGCTGCATGAAGGCGTGACCGCCTGTTATGCGGAGTTGGATGAACGCGCTGTCGAAGACGCCAAGCATCAGGTTCGTCTGATGTTCAAGGCAGCGTCCGAAAAGCGCTACTCCTGACGCTGGGTTTCAGACTATCCTGACACGTGCCCCGGCCCGACCGGCGAACGCTGCGCCACCGGACCGTTTCAGGCGGAGGTTCGCCTCATTTGCCTGATTGTGCCAGTCTTTCCTCGGCCATTCTGTCGGCGACCATCTCGGGGGTCGTGTCTTCATGCGCGGCGCGTTCGAAGATGCGGGTCAGCGTCTCGCCGATTGCCACCGTTTTGGCGCGGACCCGGCTATCGTGCTCACCCGGTTTGGCAAGGGCAATTGAGATTACGCCGCCGGCGTTGATTGCGTAGTCGGGAGCGTACAGGATGCCGCGCCGTTTGAGCGCAATGCCGTCGGCAGGCGTCTGAAGTTGATTGTTGGCCGCACCGGCGACGATGCGCGCCCTGATTTCAGGGATCGTGCGGGCGTTCAATCCGGCACCCAGCGCGCATGGAACGAAGATGTCCGCTTCAACGCGATGCGCATCGCCGGCCCCGACCGCCGACGCTCCAAGCGCTTCGCATGCCCGCTCGACGGCGGGGACGTGAATGTCGGAGACAATCAGTTTTGCACCCGCTTGCGCCAATTGGCTGGCAACGTCGAAGCCGACATGGCCCAGGCCCTGAACCGAAACCGTCCTGCCCTCCAGATCCGCGCTTGCGAAGACATGCCTCGCCGACGCCCTGATCCCCTCGAAAACTCCGAGGGCCGTATAGGGAGACGGGTCGCCAAGTCCGGTTGCACTGGTGCCGCGAACATGACCCGTGCGGCGCGCGACGGCTTCCATGTCCTCGGGCGAGACGCCGACATCCTCGGCGGTGATGTAGGTTCCCGACAGCCGCTCGACATGGCTGCCGAAGGCCTCCATCATCTCGTGCGACTTGTCCTTACGCGGACACGCGATGATGACCGCCTTGCCGCCTCCCAGATCCAGTCCCGCGAGCGCGTTCTTGTAGGTCATGCCGCGGGAAAGGCGCAGGGCATCGGTCAGCGCGTCGGCCGGTTTTTCGTAGGGCCAGACGCGGCAGCCACCCAGTGCCGGGCCGAGCGTGGTGTCGTGGACCGCGATGATCGCGTTCAGTCCACTGTCACGGTCCGTGGCGAAAACGATGTTCTCGTGCTCGCCCATTTCCGGATGATCGAAGACGGCGCTATGCAAGGCAGACGGGTTCAGGGCATTCATGATTGGCTCTACTGGTCGTTGGCTGTACAAATAATTTAGTCGTAATTCGGAGAATTTTGTCTCTTATCTCCTCACTGAAGGTCAAAAAGCGGAACAAATGATCTTCTATTGCGCGG
>JBCDEN010000557.1:0-3379 GCA_039179715.1 Pseudomonadota bacterium | reverse complement strand
GTTGGAAGAGAACGTCCTGCGCCAGCGCGTGACCCAGGACATCGCCGCCAAAGGCGGAAGCTTCGACGTTCTGACCATCGGCACCTACGAGGTTCCGATCTGGGGCAAGAACGGATGGCTGGTGTCGCTGAACGATCTGCCTGAAGAGTGGGACGCCGACGACATTCTGCCCGCGATCCGGGGAGGCCTGACCGTCGATGGCGAGCTCTATGCCGCGCCGTTCTACGGCGAGTCCTCCATGGTCATGTATCGCACCGACCTCATGGAGAAGGCCGGTCTCGAAATGCCCGAGGCACCGACCTGGGACTTCATCAAACAAGCCGCCGGCGCGATGACCGACAAGGAAAATGAGATCTACGGTGTCTGCTTGCGCGGCAAGGCCGGCTGGGGCGAGAACATGGCGTTCCTGACTGCCATGTCCAATTCGTTCGGCGCCAAGTGGTTCGACGAGGATTGGAAACCGCAACTCGACAGCGAAGCATGGAACAAGACGCTTACCTTCTACATGGACCTGATGACGAATTACGGCCCTCCGGGCGCATCGACCAACGGGTTCAACGAAAACCTTTCGCTGTTCCAGCAAGGTCGGTGCGGTATGTGGATCGACGCTACCGTGGCCGCATCCTTCGTAACGAACCCGAACGATTCCACGGTCGCCGATAAAGTCGGCTTCGCGCTTGCGCCGGATAACGGTCTCGGCAAGCGGGGCAATTGGCTTTGGGCGTGGTCGTTGGCCATCCCGGCCGGCACCGATGCCAGCGATGCGGCCAAGAAGTTTGTCGCTTGGGCGACAAGCAAGGAGTACACGGCCTTGGTCGCCTCCAAGGAAGGCTGGGCCAACGTTCCGCCGGGCACCCGGACATCGCTCTATGAAAATCCGGAATACGCCAAGGTACCGTTCGCCAAAATGACCCTTGGCTCGATCAACTCGGCCGACCCGAACCAGCCGACAATCGACCCGGTTCCCTATACCGGCGTGCAGTTCGTCGCGATCCCCGAGTTTGCCGGCATCGCTACACAGGTCGGCCAGGAAATCTCCGCCGCCCTTGCCGGTCAGCAATCGGTCGAAGAAGCGCTCGAAAAGGCGCAGGCCCTGACCGCGGATGAAATGGAAGCCGCCGGCTACTAATCCTCCGTGACCGAGGGCGGAAACCAGCCGCCCTCGGCAGACTGGTACCTCTGATCAGAAGTCCTGATCCAATTGACGGGGAAGATGTGTCCTTTGGCCAGGCGCGTTGCGTAGCGTGATCACACCGATGATGTTTCGCTGTTGCCCTTTCATACCCAAATCGGAACCATGCGATTTGACGGGCATCGGATAAACGACGCAACGCCGCCCAAAGGTCAGATAGTCCCGCCAAACACGGATGTCTCCGTGGTTGGCAACCCAGGTGGCGCAAGTCGGAAAGATGCGACTTGCAGTGCCGACTTTCCCTGGGCTTAAAACGTCATTGCGATCATCTCATCGTGCTCCGGCACGCTATCGATGGCCGCGCCTGGCCGAAGACCAGGCAAAGTCGGTCAATCGGGTCAGGATTTCTGATCAGAGGTACTAGACTAACCCTCCGTAGAGCCGTTCAGCGAACCAAACGTGGGAATGATTTCCCGCGAGGAGAGAAGTCATGGCTACGCAACACTCTCGATCCGCCGCCCGCATCATGATGGCGCCCGCTGTGATCCTGCTACTTGGCTGGATGCTGGTGCCCCTCCTGATGACCCTCTACTTTTCGTTCAAGAGATTTCTGCCGCTTCGCGGCGGTGACCTGGGCTGGGTCGGATTCGAAAATTATGTCCGTTTTGTCACGTCCAGTGCGTTCTGGCCCAGCGTGCAGACCACCCTGATCATTGTCGGCGGCGTCCTGTTTATCACCGTGATCTTCGGTGTTCTCCTGGCGCTCCTGCTAGACCAGCCGATGTGGGGGCAGGGCGTCGTCCGCATCCTTGTGATCGCACCGTTTTTTGTGATGCCGACGGTTTCGGCTCTGGTCTGGAAGAACATGTTCATGGATCCCGTGAACGGGTTGTTCGCCCATCTCTGGAAGTTTTTCGGCGCGACACCGGTCGAGTGGCTCAGCGAAGCGTCGCTCACCTCGATCATCATGATCGTCTCGTGGCAATGGTTGCCGTTTGCGACGCTGATCCTGTTGACCGCCATCCAGTCGCTGGATAGCGAGCAGTTGGAAGCTGCCGAAATGGATGGGGCCCCATCGCTCTCCCGTTTCGGCTACATCGTCCTGCCGCACCTGGCGCGCGCCATCACCATCGTCTTGCTGATCCAGACGATCTTCCTGCTGGCGATCTTCGCTGAAATCTTCGTTACGACCCAGGGCTCGTTCGGTACCCGCACGCTGACCTACCTCATCTTCCAGCGCGTGCTGGAAAGCCAAAACGTCGGACTGGGCTCCGCCGGCGGAATCTACGCCGTCATTCTCGCAAACATCGTCGCGATCTTCCTTATGCGGATCGTTGGCAAGAACCTCGACAAGTGAGGGGGCAGAACCATGGCACGCGCTGTCACGACGCAACGCAAAATCATCAACACTCTCGCCGCCTGGGCAATCGGGCTCCTGATCTTCTTCCCGATCCTGTGGACGATCCTGACCAGCTTCAAGACCGAGGCGACGGCGATCGCCGACCCGCCCGTCTTCCTGTTCTTCGACTGGACGCTTGAGAACTATTCCGTTGTCCAGGAACGTTCAGATTATATGAGGTTCCTCTGGAACTCGATCATCATCGCCGGTGGTTCCACCGTTCTTGGTGTCCTGATCGCGGTACCCGCCGCCTGGTCCATGGCGTTCGTGCCGTCAAAACGGACGAAAGACATTCTGTTGTGGATGCTGTCGACCAAGATGCTTCCGGCGGTCGGGGTTCTGTATCCGATCTACCTGATTTTCATCCAAACAGGGATGTTGGACACACGCATCGGCCTGACCATCGTGCTGACGCTGATCAACCTGCCGATCATCGTCTGGATGCTCTACACCTACTTCAAGGAGATTCCGGGCGAGATTCTGGAAGCCGCCCGCATGGATGGCGCCAGCTTGCGTGAAGAAATCCTCTACGTGCTGACGCCCATGGCAGTGCCGGGGATCGCATCGACGGTGCTCCTCAACATCATCCTGGCCTGGAACGAGGCCTTCTGGACGCTCAATCTTACGGCTGCGAAGGCCGCTCCTTTGACGGCTTTCATCGCCAGCTATTCCAGTCCGGAAGGCTTGTTTTACGCGAAGCTTTCAGCGGCTTCGACCATGGCGATTGCGCCAATCCTGATCCTCGGCTGGTTCAGCCAAAAACAACTTGTCCGCGGCCTGACTTTCGGCGCCGTGAAATAGGAGGACATGAAGATGGGACAGATTACGCTTCAAGACGTTACCAAGAG
>JBCDEN010000842.1:0-1684 GCA_039179715.1 Pseudomonadota bacterium | reverse complement strand
GGGTAACTGTTGGGGGCCAGCTCATGCAGGTGTTCCTGAATTTCGATTGTCGTGTTTCAGAAAGAACGTTCTTCGCCGCTCCATTTGAAGAACTTTCCTGTTTGTTCAATGCCGAGGGCTCCGGCGACGCTCAGGATACCCGCGGCAACGTCTCTTGGGCAATTGTCGGCGGCAGGTCCACCCATCGACGTGCGCACCCAGCCCGGATCGATCAGCGCGACCGGAATTCCCTCGGTCTCGAGTTCGCTCGCCAGACCCTGCATGACCTTGTTGACCGCCGCCTTCGAGGCCCGGTAGGCGAGGGTATCGGCCTTGCGGTAGCCCATGAAGGACATCTGGCTGGAGATGGTCAGGATTTTCGCGGCGCGCGATCTTCTCAAGTGTGGCAGGAAGATCTGAGAGACCGCCAGCGGGGCGAGCGTGTTGACCTCCAGCGTTTTCAGGAAACCCGCGAAATCCATGTCAAGCGGGGACTGGCGCGCAGGCGTGATGATGCCGGCATTGTTGATGAGCAGGTCGAACGAATCGTCGACATCCGTTGCCGCGCGGCTCACGGCGTCATGATCGGTTACGTCGAATACAAGCGGGACATATCCGTCTCCAAGCGCCCGGGCGCTTTCCTGTGCCGCCGTATCTGACCGCACCGAACCATAAACCTTCCAGCCGTCGGCAAGTGCATTACGTGCAAGTTCAAATCCGATCCCGCGATTGGTAGCGGTAATGAGGCATGTGGGCATGTGGGTTCCTGAGGTTTCGGCATAGGGAAAGCTGGGTCCGTTGGCACGGCGCGATAGACTACAATGCGCCGCTCACGGTGCAACCGTCATTTGTTCGGGCCGCGAGAATAGTGCCTCTTGCAGCTGTTGGGCCCGATAAAGCAACGCATGCAGCAATTTGGCGGCTTGTTTTTATCGGAAGGCAATTTAGATTCTGATGCGGAGCACCGCTGTTTCTTTCGGGCAGCGCGCATGGGAACAGGACGGTGAAATGAGCGATGCAATCAAACAGGCCGTGATCGAGAGCCTGAAACAGATCAAGGGTCCGGATCTGGAAGGGGATATCGTATCGCTCGGGCTGGTTTCCGATGTCTTCGTCTCCGACGGCCGTGTTGCCTTTTCAATCACTGTTCCGGCGGAGCGGGCACAGGAACTCGAACCCCTGCGGCAGGCGGCGGAGAAAGTGGTCAGGGAAGTCGACGGTGTTGAAAACGCCATGGTGGCGCTCACGGCCGAGCGTTCTGCCGGAGGCACGCGCAACACCGCGTCCGCGCCCAAGCCGGCACCGCGGCCCACGCCCCGCGCGCCTGAAGAGCAGGCAACGGCCAAGCCGGGAGTCCCCGGGATCAAGCACATTATAGCCGTCGCGTCAGGCAAGGGCGGGGTCGGCAAGTCGACGACAACGGCCAATCTGGCACTGGGTATGGCGGCAAACGGCCTCAAGGTGGGCGTTCTGGACGCCGACATCTACGGTCCATCCGTACCGCGCCTGTTCAATGTCTCGGGCCGTCCTGAAACCGTTTCCGGGCGGGTTCTCAAACCGCTTGAGGGTTATGGCATCAAGGTGATGTCTATGGGCTTCATGGTCGAAGAGGAGACCCCGATGATCTGGCGCGGGCCAATGGTCATCTCCGCATTGACCCAGATGCTCAGGGAAGTCGCCTGGGGCGATCTCGATTTTCTGGTTG
>JBCDEN010000202.1:0-6738 GCA_039179715.1 Pseudomonadota bacterium | reverse complement strand
CTATTACGAGGACTACGAGATCGGTCATGTGCGCGAGACGTTCGGACGGACGATCACCGAAACGGATTTCGTCGTTCATGCCGGGCATACGGGTGACTTCTTTCCCCATCACATGGATGCCGAATGGTGCGCCAAGCAGGAGTTTGGCCAGCGCATTGCCCATGGAACGATGGTGTTTTCCATCGGAATCGGACTGACCGCGAGTGCGATCAATCCCGTCGCCTTTTCCTACGGTTACGACCGGCTGCGTTTCATCAGGCCGGTTCACATCAACGACACGATCCGCACGCGTCTGACCATCGACCGGAAGTTCCCGGACCCGAAGCGGGAGGGTATGGGGCAGGTTTTCGAAAAATGCGAGGTTCTGAACCAGAGGGACGAAACGGTCCTGTTCGCAGAGCATATCTACCTGGTTCAGATGCGCGGCGAGGGCTGAGACGCGTCTGTAAAACATCCGCTGTCCGGCCAAACGGCCGGAATGACCCGGCAATCCTGGAGGAATGAAAGCCATGAGCGATCTGCGCTATGACGATGAGCACGATGACGCCAAGCTGTTCAACGTGGAAACCTGGCTTTACGAGGATTTCGAGGTCGGCGACAAATGGCGCTCCATTCGCCGGACGATCTCCGAGGGTGAGGCGATGCTGTTCAACAGCCTTGTCATGGACAATCATCCCTATGTGGCGGACGAGATCTTCGCGTCCGAAGAGGGCGTGTTCAACCGCCGTCTGGTCGCCGGCGCCATGGTGTTCAGCTACGGCCTCGGGCTGATGGCGCATAACAATGTCAACACGTTTTCCTACGGCTATGACAAGCTGCGGTTCATCAAGCCCGTCTTCATCGGCGACACGATCTATACCGTGCGGACCAACCTCGAAAAACGCCCGAAATACGAAGAAATGGGGCTCGTGAAGGTGTCCTATCAGGTCTACAAGAACAAGGGTGAGCTGGCGCTCTATGCCGAGCATCTGCAGACCGTGAAGTACCGCCACCCGGAGAATTTCACCCCGGAAAAGAGAGCGGGACCTTCCTGACTTTCCTAATCCAGATAAGATCCGGTATCCGCGCCAAGCGCGGGCCCGCCGACGTCTGATGTCATCACCTGCCCGTCCATGCGGATCGGGCAGCGGGTTGTTCTGATTTCGGTGCCGTCGGGTGCCGTGACGGTCTGAACGGCATCAAGGGCCGCAAATCCTTCCGTTGCGATCAGCTCCGGCCAGTCCAGCACGCGCGCGCACCAGATATCGGCGGGTTCCAGTCTGTTCAGCCAGTCGCCGACATCGCCTTTCAGGAGAAAGCTGCGCAGCACTTTCTTGATCTCGTCTCGTTTTGAAAAGGCGAGGCCGGGATCGGAGAAAGGCAGGAGGTCCGGACAGTCAAGGAGCTCTGCCAGTTTTGCGACCGGTGTCATGGCAATGGCGATGTAGCCGTCCTTGCAGGCGTAGATCCCATAAGGGGCGCCGACGGAGGCGTTCGCGTTGCTGATGGCGCTGCGCTCGAGCATTGCACCGTCCCCATTCAGGAACGCCGTGAACAGCTCGAACTGCATGTCGATCGCCGAGGACATCAAATCGACCTCGACCAGACCACCCTTTCCGGTTCGTTCTCGCCGGAGCAGAGCCGCCATGATGCCCTGTACCAGATGATTGCCGCAGGTGATGTCGAGAACGGCGAACCCGGCGGGAACGGGCGCCGTGTCCCGGTCACCAGACAGCCAGGTCATGCCGCTGAGGGATTGGACGAGAAGATCCTGTCCGGGTTTTTTGACCCATGGACCGGTCGTGCCGTACCCGGTGACAGCGCCGTAGACCAGCTTCGGATTGATTTTCCGGGCGTCGTCCCATCCAAGCCCGATCCTTTCCATCACACCGGGCCGGAAATTATGGATCATCACGTCCGACGAGATCAGAAGCGTCCTGATCCTCTCAAGATCTTCCGGGTCCTTCAGGTCGGCGGCAACACTCGACTTGTTCCTGTTGATCGTGTGAAACAGGAGACTGTCGGAACCGACTTTCTGATCGGAGATCACCAGCGATCTGCACAGGTCCCCGGTGCCGGGCCGCTCTATCTTGACGACCTCCGCGCCAAGATCCGCAAGGCGAAGCGCGGCCATTGGACCTGCCAGGAACTGAGCAAAATCCAGGATACGCAATCCTTCCAGCGGTTTCATGATACCTGGCTCCCGAAATAATCCGTATATAAAACTTTATTTTATATACCAATAAACCAGTAGAAGCAGCTCTTCAAGATTGCGACCGGTGCAAAGACCTGCGCAGAATAACCGGATCTCAAGTTCGGTCCGGTTCTGTTCAATCCGGGGCGGTCAGCTGAGCCGTGCCTGTCCATCCGTCTCGCAAGAGTGTGTGAAAGAATGTCGAACGACAACAACCAGAGCGGCGGCTGGGCGCCGTCGACCCGCTACCCCGATCCGTCCGTCATTTCACTTGATCCGCGATTTGACGCTCTGAAACTGCCGCTTGCCGGTGTTGAAAGGCTGGCCACGGGCTGCCGCTGGAACGAGGGACCGGTCTGGTTCGGCGACGGCCGCTATCTCCTGTGGAGCGACATCCCCAACAACCGGATCATGCGCTGGGAAGAGGTCACGGGTGCGGTGTCCGCCTATCGCGAACCTTCGAATTTCGGCAACGGCCAGACCCGGGACCGCCAGGGACGCCTGATCACATGCGAGCATGGCGGACGGCGGGTCACGCGCACCGAGTATGACGGCACGGTCACGGTCCTGATCGACAGGTTCGACGGCAAGCGGCTGAATTCCCCCAATGACGTCGTGGTGAAGTCGGACGGAACGGTCTGGTTCTCCGATCCGCCCTTCGGCATTCTCGGGAATTATGAAGGGCACAGGTCGGAGCCTGAACTGGGACAGAACGTCTACCGGCTTGACCCCGATACGGGGGAGGCCGCGATTGTCGCAGACGATATCCTCGGACCGAACGGCCTGGCGTTTTCACCCGACGAGAGCAAGCTTTACATCGTGGAATCGCGAGGCGTTCCGCGTCGGAAGATCCTTGAGTATGATGTTGCGGCGGACGGCCGGACGATATCAGGCAAGCGCATCCTGATCGACGCCGGACCGGGCACGCCCGACGGGTTTCGTGTCGATGTGGAAGGCAACCTGTGGTGCGGCTGGGGCATGGGATCGGCGGATCTGGACGGTGTCATGATCTTTGCGCCGGACGGCACGCCGATCGGACGTATCGCGCTGCCGGAGCGATGTGCGAACCTGTGTTTCGGCGGGCGCGCAAATAGCCGCCTGTTCATGGCTGCAAGCCATTCGGTCTATGCGCTTTACGTCAACGTCGCCGGGGTGAAAGGCGGCTGACGGACGCCGGTTCCGGGACCGGAACCGGCACTACGGGAGAGGAAAATGGGTGTTTTCGACGCGCTGCGCGCCGCCTCTGCGGGCGCGCTCCTTGCTGTTGCCATGCTGACCGGTGGCGTCAATGGCGTATTCGCCGCAGACGGAGAACCGGAAGGGGCCGAAACGGCCGAAACGGCCTTGCGCAATTTCGACCGCGCAATGCTCTCGATCCTGCGCCGCAGCCAGGCGGACCTGACCGCCAGGACGCGTCCGGTCATGCTGATTGCCCGCGATGTAACCGTTGTGACGAAGGACGGCGAGAATACCTACCCCAGAGACGGCCGGGGCTACAATGAGCTCAAGACCGTCTCCCACGTCCTGCTCGGGATCATCGGAGCGGTTACACCGTGGCCGCGGGACGACGCCGGAAAGGCGCGGATGAAGACGGAATTTGCCGTGATCCAGACCGAGATCGGAAGGTTTCTAACCACGATCGATGATCTGGACCTTCCCGCCGAGACGATCGCACGGCAGCGTGACATGCTGGGCATCGCCGAGACGTTCGTCAATAGGGCGCTCTCCGGCAAAGAGTTGCTGCGCGCGGATGTTTCGGCGGCGATCAACAAGATGCGCCCGGTCTGGGCGGCCAACATGCGCGATGCGGCCCGCACGGAACTTGAAGCGCTTCATCGGGCCGTGACCGCAGCCCGCGATGACCTTTCGGCGGACGAATGGGACCGGATCTACGTGGTCAGTCACGGCGGCCCGGACGTGCGCGCGGTCAATGTGGTACGGCTTTATCTTCAGCGGGTGATGCCCGGAAAAATGGACGCGGGCCAGGTGCTCTTTGCGGTCGACACGCACGGCAAGGACAAGATGATCGACTATGCCGGATATGTGCGCATGCAGAGAATTGTCGGCGCATGGGCCTTCGGGGACCCGAAACGGATGGAGGTCGATCTTCTGGGGTACGAGGCCGGGGCGATCCTGGACGAGATCATACCCGCATCCGCACCCGAAAGAGCCTATCTGGAATGACGTTTGCCGCCGCAATCGGCGCTAAATGCACACTTATCGCGCGAGGCTCTAGGCACTTTTCGTCTCCGGTGTGTTGCCGTTTATGCGGTCCCGCCTCCAGGTTCCCGGCGGACTTCCGAACTCGCGTTTGAAAGCAGTCGAAAACAACGGTTCCGGCTCATAACCGACGGACATCGCGATTGAACCGATTGCCCGGCTGGGTTCCGTCTCCAGCTGATTGGCAGCCATGATAAGGCGCCAGCGTGGCAGGTAGCGGACTGGGCCAGCGCCCCGGGATCATCCGAATGCGCTTCGGCAGCGACGGCGCGCAGGACCGGTTCAAGGGATGAGAAACTGGAATAACCCTGATTCTTGAGCACGACCTGCTCGGACAAGTGTTCGACAAGGTCCTTGGCGGTCTGGCTGCTGAAGTTGAAACAGGCGCTGATGATCGAGGTTTTTGAGCCGCCGGCAACCCTGTCGACTTCGCATACTTCACCGGTATGAATGTCCGACTTCAGCACCTGTGGGACAATTTGAAGTGTTTGCATAGAGGAGGGTTTTTGGCTCATCGTAGCTGATCACGGAGCGAAGATGAGACGGAAATCCGGGCCGGGAAAAGAACCGGCAGAGAAAGTTATCAATGACATACGCCGTGTGACCCGGCGGCGTTTTTCATCAGAAGAAAAAATCCGCATTGTTCTTGAAGGCCTACGGGGTGATGAGAGCATTGCTGGCCTGTGCCGCCGGGAAGGCAGAGCTGAAAATGAAGCCTCAGAATACGAGATCATGGCGATACTCGGCCACAAGGACCCCAGGGCGACTGAAGTCTATACGAGGGGTGCAAATCGTCGGAAACTTGCTCTCCAGGCTGCTGGAAAAGCGAATCTAAGCGAGCTGGTGTTCGAAGGGTCGTAGGGCGAGCGTTTGAAGCCGTAACATCGATTATGAATTCTGGGAGACCTGTTGCTGATAAGCCTCTCTAGCTCTTGAAGAAAGCAAAGCACAGGTCGAAGTAGCATCAGTTGATCTTTGAGAGAATATGATGCTTCAAGTTCTAGATCGAGGATTTCGGATCGTAGCGCGATATGACTGAAAAACACCCGTTGACCTTCGGTGCCCTCGTTGTAAGTGAAACACTGTCGGGACTTGGCATGCCTGGCGGTAGCACGGTCTCTTCGATGCTCCAGGATTACTTGGATCGTCGCAGTCGTGATGCAGCAAACATATTGATTGAGGAGATTTCGGCTGCGGCGCACGAAAGTGCAGGTTTCTTACCGGATGAAATAGATCCATTTATTGAGATTTGTCATCGTTTCTCAAAGGCCGTCGAAGACGGAACCGCCCGGTCAAACCTAAAACTACTTGCCCAAGTGATCGCTGGGCAAAAGCGAAACAAGGCATTGGACCCAGACGGATTCCGCAAATGGGCTTCGGTTCTGTCAGATCTGACGAGAACAGAACTGATACTCGTGGGAACCGTAATCCGCGTTTCGGCGATACACTCCAGAGACGTCTGGAATGAAGTTCGAAAAGAGATGAAAGATGCTCGTTTCGAACCTCTGGAGATTGAGGCTTTAGGTGCGGCAATCACCGCACAGGCTTGCTGTCTCCTGCACCTGCATGGGGGGCTATTAACTACAAACCAACTCATTTATTGGCAGAGTTGTCAACTTTTGTGAAAGTTGAAGACCTCATTAAATAAGTCATCAAACCGAATACCAAGTGACGTTGCTCTCAAAACAATACACACCACTTACACACAACAGTGCGATAAAGCGATTTTCTGAGCAAAATCAGAAAAGATTGGTGACCCCGACAGGATTCGAACCTGTGACCCTCAGATTAGGAATCTGATGCTCTATCCTGCTGAGCTACGGGGCCGGTGAAGGCTCGATTAGCATGATTTGGCGGACTTTGCGAGCCCGGAGATGATCGGCGGCAAAAAGTCGGCAAACCTGCCGAACGCGGGCGAAAACCTGCCGGATAGCGGCGCCGTTTCACGGCTGTGTCTCGGGCTTGCCTTATTCGGTGCTTATCAGCGGAAGGTGAGCGCTCAGGCACAAGAAAAGTGCCGTTTTCAAAAGGGGATGGTTGCCTATCGCGTTTTATCAGCCAGTCCGCCGCCTGCATGTTTTCCAGCTGGAACGGCCGGAGCGGGGAAGGAGCCCAGACAAGATGCCGGAGGACGGACCAGGTGCCTTGCGGATCGGGACGCGCAAAGCCTTCCAGGGTGTTCTGTGCCAGGCCGGATTTCCGTTGATTGCCGCGTTCGCCGCTTGTGCCGGCGGGGCGTGCCCTGTCCTTGCACAGAGCGCGGGCCCCTCGCCAGCGATTCTTTCCGCCGGAAGCCCGGCATTCGCAGCCTGCGCAAGGGACGCTGCCGATGCGGTGCCGCTTGT